>JAYKIP010000352.1:0-7863 GCA_035286205.1 Merismopediaceae cyanobacterium | reverse complement strand
TTGACGTAAGGCTTCGATTTGATCGGCAAAACCAAAGGTACGGGCCGGGGCGATCGCCTCGGTAAAGGATTCCTGCTGGGACTGCCAACTCACCCACTGCCGACCGATGGGAGCATAGGGATAATCTACCCCATAGCTGAAACGTAGTTCGGGACAGGGTAACGCCGCTACAAACATATCGCCTTCGGTGATCCAGACCGCTTCGGTAATCTGAGCGGTTGACCGTTCCGTTGCCGTTAAGGGTTGTAGTCCCGCCTGGGTGATCGCCTCTACCCAGGGCAAAGCAGAGCCATCCAGTAAAGGCATTTCGGGGCCATCCACCTCAATCCGGGCCGCATCTATCCCACAACCCACCAGGGCCGCCAATAAATGCTCCACCGTGCGGACAGTGGCTTGCCCTTCCCCCAACTCCGTAGATAACATGGCTTCCCGAACTAAACTCAAATTGGCCGGGATAATGGGTTGATCCGGTAAATCCATCCGCACAAAATACCGTTCCGGGCGATCCTCAGAGGGTAAAACCCGCACCTGGGTCACGACTCCCGAATGCAAACCCACACCGGACAGGGAAAACGGCGATCGCAGCGTGTGCAATCTCTTAGGCAATATTTCCGGCAACATTCCTAGAATTTCTCCCCAATCCCAAAATTCACACGGGAATCTCCCTGTTCATTGATCCCGTAATCAATCCGAATGGGGCCGACCGGCGACTGAATCCGTACCCCGATCCCATAACCGTAGCCTTGGCCCGGTAACCCCCGAATCACCGAAGGAATACCAATCACCGCATAATCAGACCCTAGGGTTGTCCCGTAATCAAAGAACAACGCTCCTCCCACCGCCGAAATAATGGGAAAACGATATTCCGCTGTGGCCTGCAAATAACTCCGACCGTTGCCCACTTCCCCTTCCGCATAGCCCCGCACCGAGTTACTCCCCCCTAAAATATAGGCTTCGTAGGGCGGTAAATCCCCTAACACCGTGCCTCCCTGAATGTTAAGGGCGATCGTCTGGGGTTGCGTCGTTTCAATAAAGCCCCAACTGGTCAAATCCAACCAATTCACGGGAATGTAATAACTGTAACTGGCCCGAACCCGGTTAAAAATAATGCCATTATTACTAAAAGGAACCGATTGCTCCATATTAATCCGGGTCACCGAACCACTGGTCGGCTGTAGCGGACTATTCCGTTTATCTTGAGTCGCCCCCAGGGACAGAATAAAAAGATCATCTACCCCGCCCTGGTTAAAGGCTAATTGCTGTTCACCAAATCCATTAATTGGAGCCGATAAAGATGAAATATCACCACTGGCATTTTCCAATTGAACGTATTGGTACAAAGCCCCCGCCGAAACCCGCCAATCCGGAATGCTAAAAATACTATCGGCTAGGGGACGAGTGAAGTTAACCCCTAACCCGGTTCGCACCACCCTGGGACTATCAAAACCGTTCAGGGTTCTAATGGAAGAGTTATTCCCGTCATACACGAGGGAAATGGTACGACGACGGAAAGCATTCACCGAATAGGAGGTTCGGTAGGGATCGCCAGCAATCCAGGGATCGGTAAAGTTCACATCAAACAATAATTCCCGTTCCCCTAACTGGAACTCGACCCCGACGGTTTGAGCATTGCCCCCTAGGTTCTTCTCTTGATAACTAACCGTACCAAACAGACCGCTAGTACTACTAACCCCCGCCCCTGCCGCGACAGAACCGGTATTGCCTTCGACCACATCCACATTGACAATCACTTCTCGCGGATCGGAACCCGGATTAAAGGACAAGCGCACGTCCTCAAATAGCCCTAAACCATAGACCCGTTGTAAATCCCGTTGGGCTTTGTTGCGGTTGAAAACGTCCCCCGGTTTAAGCTGCATTTCGCGGGTAATGATAAAGTCACGGGTGCGGCCTTCGGCGGGTTCATCTTCCGCATTAAAGAACCGGACTTGGATATTCTGCACAATCCCTTCGGCAATCACCAGGGTCACAGTGCCATCAGTTCCCACCTGGGGAGACCCCACGACCTGGGCTAAGTCATAGCCATTACTGGTGTACCACTCATTAATTTTTTTGATGCCTTCCTGTAAATCTCGCAGGTTTAAAATCTTGCCATACTGTTCCCCAAAGGTTTCCGTCACTACTTTTTCGGGTAAGGCACGTTCTTTTTCGCTGGCGGGAACGGTTTCAATTGCTACATTTTGTAGGACGGGGTTGGGTTGGACTTGGAAGGTCACTTTAACGCCCAGGGGGGTATCGGAAGGAGAGACCTGGACATTACCAAAAAAGCCGGTGGCATAAATGGCGTTCACGTCTTCTTGAAGTTGCGATCGCGTGGTGGTGCGGCCGGGCTTCGTGCGAACGGTGTTATAGACCAGCAATTCCAGTTCCGGGGAGGCTCCGGTGACTTCCACTTCACTGACTAAAACCCTCGGCTCATTGTCTGGGGTGGGCTGAGTGACGTTAGGATTCGATTCAGTGGAGGGTGTGGGTTGAAAAACGGGTAATTGACCGCCAGGGGTAGGATTAGCTTCTGCTGGATTCGGTACGGCTTCGGGAGTCGGGAGCGTGGTGGCGGGAGGAGTCTCCGGGGTTTCTGAAGCGGTCGGGGGTGTGGGAGTCTCCGAGGTGGGCGGAACAGGAGGAGGGTTTTCTGATGGGGTCTCCGGCGTTTCCGACACCGTAGGCATGGCCGGGGGAGTTGGTGCGGGAGGAATCTCTGGGGTTGCCGGCTCAGGAGTCGTTTCTGACACCGTAGGTATGGCCGGGGGAGTCTCTGGGGTTGCCGCTTCCGGTACGGCTCCATCTGTCGGGTTGGCCTGGGCTAGAAAGGATTGCGGATTGGTCGGGAAACCTGATGGCTGAAACGTTACCGGGGAAGATGTTCCCTGGGCGGCGGTAAAAGCGGGTTGGCCATCGAGGGGAAGGGCAGTGGAACTGTCAAAGGTCGCCATGGTTGTCGCGATCGCCCCCTGAGCCGGCAAAGCGAGGCCACTTGAAAGACAGAAAAGAGAAAAAAACGGAGAGAATTTTGCCATGGTAAGCACGTTTAACAAGTCCACACACCGAAAATATCGGAATTGATGCCGAGGAGTTAGCCGATTAGGAATTTGTCAAGTCGTCAGGGTTCACTGCGAATCCCGTTCCTGATTGACTTTTTCCCCAGGCTTTTTTGCCTGTTTGGTTGACTTTACTCAGTATTAAAGGTTCCGAGGGAATCCGTATTATTTCCCCTGCCAGTCTTGAATCTGGGCCAATACCCGTTGTTGTACGGTTTGGTAGGCAGATTCTACCTGGCCCAGGTCTTGGCGAAATCGGTCTTTGTCTAACACTTTGGCCGTTGGATCACTTTGGGTTTGATCCCACAGACGACAGGTATCTGGGCTAATTTCATCGGCCAGTAATAAATTACCCTGGGCATCATAGCCAAATTCTAATTTGAAGTCCACTAGGGTAATCTGACAGCGATTAAAAAAGTCAATGAGATGTTGATTGATGGTTAAGGCCAAGGTGCGTAGGGTTTCCATCTCAGCTTCACTGACCAGCCCTAATACCAACAGGCGATCGTGGGTGAGGAGGGGATCACCCAACGCATCATCCTTGAGATAAAACTCCACCAGGGGAAACGGTAACACCTGACCCAACGGTAAACCCGTCTGTTTGCAGAGACTCCCCGCCGCGATATTGCGTACCACCACCTCCAACGGCACAATTTTCACCGCCTTCACTAGCATTTCCGTTGGTTGGGGTTGACTCAGGTAATGGGTCGGGATGTCCAGGGCGGCTAACCACTGCAATAAGGCCGAGGCGATCGCGCAGTTAATTGCCCCTTTGCCCTGAATTTGTCCCCGTTTTTGGGCATTAAAGGCCGTCGCAGAATCCTTAAAAACCGTCAGCAACACCTCTGGATCGTCGGTACGATAGAGAATTTTGGCCTTGCCTTCGTAAAGTTTTTCCATCCCAGTCTGCCGTCCAAGTCAATGTGGAAACTATCTTATCCTACTCTTTTCCCTCTCCGGCTCGGTCACTCGCCTAGAAATTCGAGGCATCCCCCGTCCTATTTGAGATCCGCCCTGATTAATGATCTTTTTGCCGTTCCGATCCAGACTGCTTAAACCTTAAAATGCGTTGTTCAATCCGACGCGCTAACTCGAACAATTCCTTTAACTCGGAAAGATGGCGTTCATCCCAACTCACGGATTTCATCGCGCTCCCCCTACCCTTAGTAACGTTTGATTCCCCTTAGATGAGCCAAAATCTAGGGTTTTGTTCCCGCTCCCCCGTTCTCCCGCGCTCCGCCGCAAATTTGTAATATTCCGTAACCTCTCCCAAAGACCGCCCCGCTCGCCCCTAAAATGGAAATTAAGCCCATTTATTGCCCTATGCCTGAAAGTTTGACCCTATGAATAAAACCGTCAGGGAAGTGATGACCCCGAATCCGATTACCATTACCCCCGCCGCTCCTCTTCAGGAGGCCATCCAAATTTTGGCGGAAAAGCGCATCAGTGGTTTACCCGTTGTCAATGACCAAGGCGACTTGATCGGGATTATTTCCGACACCGATTTGATGTGGCAAGAATCGGGCGTAGATGCACCTCCCTACATTATGTTGCTCGATAGCATTATCTATCTACAAAATCCGGCTCGCCACGAAAAGGAAATTCATAAAGCCCTGGGTCAAACCGTTGAAGAAGTAATGAGCGATCGCCCCATTACCATCAAAGCGGAGCAAAGCCTTCGGGAAGCCGCCCACTTAATGAACGACAAAAAAATTCGACGGTTACCCGTGATTGACTCCCAAAGTGGCAAATTGGTGGGCATTTTGACCCAGGGAGACATCATCCGCGATATGGCCCAAGCCTCCTAACCTCAACCCTCGTCGGTAGCGGGAAACGGTAACGCCCCACTTCTCTCGCTATCCCCTGAGTCAGGAAGGGTTAGTGATAAGATAGGAGGTGGGGTTAATCATGAACCCTGCGAACCCCCCAAAGAGAAAAAATCCATTACAGTAAATTTAATGTAAACCGTTAAGATAACGATTTGTCGCCTTCCTTACTCAGTTCATTGACCAGGATTGTAACTCGTGCTGTACCTAGCAGAAGTCAAAAAGCAAACCAGAAACTTCTTAGCCAGTGGCTTAAAAACAGACCTCAAGCTTCTCGCCTGTCAGCATAGCGACCAGACTTGGAGTGCCTTGCCCAATGAGGAGGCCTTCTCGGTCGAGAATATGGAGAGTGCTAACGAGGGAACGCTGTGGGTACTGCGTCTCGTCAATCGTCAAGTGCAGGGAACTCCGGAAGTCGCGGCTCCTGAACTGGTTCGTCAACTGCAAAAGTTATCCCGCCTGTCGGAAAAACTGAAGGATCAACAGGAAGAAATTGAACAGTGGAAGCAATCCCTCACCTATCAAAGCCAGGAGTTAGCCCGGCGGGAGATGGAAATTGATGGGCGAGAGGCAGACATTGATGAAAAGGTTAATGAACTCAAACAATTAGAACGTCAAAAACAGGAAGTTGATCAGGCTTGGAAACGGTTAGAGAATGAACGCCAACAACTGCTTCGCCTACAACAGCAATTTGGCCATCTGATTGATTTGGCCCCTAACTATGCCGAGAAAATCCAACTGCTCCTGGGGCGTTTAGCCCAGCAACCGGCCCACCTCGATGCCCTCAATACTCATCTTCAGCATGGTCTGACGGCTATTCAACGACAACAGGAAATTTTTAACCAATATTGGCAAGACCTCGCCACCTATCGTCATCAGATCGCCCAACAGGAACAGGCTCTCCAGTACCGCAAGACCGCTTTGACGCAAAAACGGCAGGATCTGGAAAATTCCCGCACCGAGTTGGAAAAGGCCAAACAACAACTGGCCATTGAACAGGCTACCCTACAACATTATCAAGAATTACTCCGGCGACTCAATGTCCAATACCAGATGGCGGATGATCTGCAAAACCGTCTCTATCGGTTGGCGAGTAGTGGGACGGATGGGGGAACTGACCACAAGCTGGATCTCGAATCCTTGGAAAGTATGCCCCTGGGGGAACTGGAAGAGCATATCAAGCATTTGCAGGCGGATTTAGACAAGCTCGTGCGCTTTGTGAATGATCAAGAAGAGGAATTGAGTCTCCAGTGTCAAGCTGTTGACGAGTTGGAGATTAGGTTATCCCAGGCGGGGGAATACGAACGTCTAGGGATTGAAGAGGAATTGGCGGAGGAACAGGAACGTAAAGGGATGTTGGATCGTACCCTGGTGGGTCAGCGTCATAATCTTAAGGAACGTCAAGAGGTCTTGATGCAATATTTGCGGGTTTTACGTCGTCGTCAGGGGGTGTTGGATATTGATACGCCGATTCCGACGATTAACCTAGAGCCGACCATTGAGCATATAGAGGGCTGTAAGCGTAAGATTACTTCAGAACGCAGTAAGTTAGAAGCGGATATGCAGTATCGGCAAAGTAGTCTGCAACAGATTCAAGAGATGACGGCAAACTTAGACCAGGAGCAAGCCCAGAAGTATGAACAGTTGCATCAGGAGGAAGAGGCTTGGGAACAGCAAAATCGGGAATTTATTCAAGTCCAAACCCAGTTAACGCTCTATGAGCAGACGTTACAACCGCTCCAGGATCAATTAGATCAAATTCGTCCTCAGATGGAACATTTAAGTGAGATGCTGTTAACGGGTTAGGGATGTGATTGGAGGATTTTTGGCAGGTGAGGTTGATTGAGCTTTTTTCTTCCCCAATGATGACCCCGATGGTGACTCCTTTTGTGGGGGATGGTTGGTCGTTACAGGAGCGCGATCCCCAGGTGATTCGTCAGTTGATGCCCTGGTGGGAGTGGTTTTATCAGTATTATTTTCGGGTGGAAACCCAGGGGTGGGAGCATATCCCGGAGGGGCGTGTATTATTTGTGGGATCGCATAATGGCGGTCTTTCTAGCCCGGATATGATCATGATGATCTATGATTGGTATCGTCATCAGGGGTTAGAACGCCCGGTCTATGGGTTAATGCACCCTACTGTATGGAAGATGAGTTATCCGGTGGCGCAGTTGGCGGTGAAGGTCGGAGCGATTCAGGCTCATCCGAAGATGGCGATCTCGGCTTTGCAGTCGGGGGCCAGTGTGTTGGTGTATCCGGGGGGAGCGCAGGATGTGTTTCGACCGTTTTCGGAGCGTCATCGGATTCATTTGGCGGGTCGAAAGGGGTTTATTAAAATTGCGTTGAAGGAGAATGTGCCGATTGTACCGGCGATCGCGGTGGGTTCCCATGAAACCCTGTTTGTGATGACGGATTGCTATGAACAGGTTCAATGGTTACACCGTTTGGGAATGCCCTATTTGTTGGGGGTTGATCCGGTGGTTTTTCCCATTTATTTGGGGTTACCCTGGGGGATTGCTTTTGGCCCGTTGCCCCATTTACCTTTACCGATCAAGATGCACACTCGTATTGGTCAGCCGATTGTTTTTGAACGATATGGTGAGGAAGCCGCCCGCGATCGCGATTATGTAAGGGCTTGTTATCATCGGGTAGAAAATCAAATGCAACGGGAGTTAGATCAATTGGTGGCTGAAACGTCCCAGGGTTGCGGTTAGGAGGAAAACGTATGGATAGTACCCTTTATGAAAAAGATATTTTGCTGTGGGTAGAAGATACCGTGAGCAAATTAAGAAACCAGGATTTTGAAAATTTGGATCTAAAAAATTTAGTAATCGTTCAGGGGGACGAAATCTGATAAACTAAACCACTCTGCACTGAAAGTGCAGAGGTTGAATGAGGACTAAAAGTCCTTTACTCCAACATAAAGTCTTCGCTCCCCTTGTTTGATGAGTTTTGATGGTGTTCCAAGTATTCTTCTACCA
>JAYKIP010000351.1:0-4067 GCA_035286205.1 Merismopediaceae cyanobacterium | reverse complement strand
GATTTAATTTGGTTTTGCAGTCGTGCCATATCTTCCAACAGTTGGGAAAGACGGTTCAACACTTCATCAAGAACCCCCCCCGTTTCTCCCGCTTCCACCATACTGACGTAGAGGTCATCAAAACATTCCGGGAATTTGCCCATGGCTTCGGAAAGATTCGTTCCCTGTTGCACTTCCCCACTAATGCCCACCAGGGCTTTTTTTAACTTCGGGTTAGGACATTGTTCTCCCAATACACTGAGACAGCGCACGATCGCCACCCCTGCGTTAATCATCACCGAGAACTGACGGGAAAAGACCGCTTTATCCTTAACCGTGACTTTATTGAGAAAATTCTCCAGAAATTCCAGATTAATTTCCCCCCCGGCCGGTTTAATCGTGCCGATCGCGGGATATTGCTGTTTAAGCATGGTGCGGGCCTGTTCGGGGGACATGGCCTCAACTTTTTTCTTAATGGTTTTTCCCTGACTATCTTTAACCTGGGCAACAAAGGTCGGCATGGCTGATTCTCCTAGTTCTCCTGATTCCTGAGTGATTCCTTAGTGAGCTAACTAACGTTTGGGTTTGGCCGCCGGCATGGCGGAGGGAACCGCTCCTCCCACTAATCGTTGTAATTCATCGGGTTTACTACTCTTGGATAGGCCCTCCTCTAGGGTAATCGTCCCGGAGACCACTAAACTCGCCAAAGCCTGTTCCATGGTTTGCATCCCCAATTTAGCCCCGGTTTGAATCGCAGAATAAATTTGAGCGGCTTTCCCTTCCCGAATCAGGTTGGCGATCGCCGGGGTAATGATCATAATTTCCTGTACCATGGCGCGGCCAAATTCCCCCGGTTTGGGAGCTTTTTTCTTCACCAGGTTTTGACTAAAAACCGCCAAGAGGGAGTTAGACAGCATGGCCCGGATCTGAGCCTGTTGATTGGCCGGGAACACATCCAACATCCGATCCACAGTCCCCGATGCCGAATTGGTGTGCAATGTCCCAAAGACTAAGTGACCCGTTTCCGCCGCACTGATAGCCAGGGCGATCGTCTCTAAATCCCGCATTTCCCCCACCAGCACAATATCTGGGTCTTCCCGTAACGCCGCCTTCAACGCATTGGCAAAACTCTTGGTATCTTCCCCCTTTTGCCGTTGGTGAAACAAACTTTTAATATTGGGAAAGACATACTCAATGGGATCTTCCACCGTTAAAATATGCTCTGCCCTGGTGCGATTAATCAAATCCAGAATGGCGGCGAGGGTAGTGGTTTTTCCCGATCCGGTTTGCCCGGTTACGAGGATTAAGCCCCTGGGACGTTCCGCCATCTCCCGCACAATCGTCGGCAAGCCCAACTGTTCAAAGTTAGGAATTTTTGAGGATAACGCCCGCAAACAAGCGGCATAACAACCCCTTTCTTTATAAACATTTACCCGGAAACGCGCTAATCCCTTAACTCCATAGGAACAATCCAACTCCCAGCCCTGCTCTAACTCCTTACGCTGAGAATTATTGAGCATACTAAAGATTAACTTCTGGCTATCCTGGGGACTTAAAATCTCGTCATTAATCGGCCCCAATTTCCCACTGATGCGGAAATAGACAGGGGCACCGGCTTGAATGTGCATATCAGAGCCGCCCATTTCCACCAGTTGCTCCATTAAATCTTCGATGATGTATTCAACCGCCATGGATGTTCTCCTGTGAAAGACGAAAAAGTGGAATGTCCCCAGGTTAGGGCTATCCTCCAGTTTAATCCTATTCTAGCCAAGCGACTCCGGCAAAAACAAAGAAGAGAACCCCGCCGATCGCCGTAATAGCCCGTTCTGAAATGCGGCCAGCAATCCATTTACCGCCCATCACCGCAATCAACGCACAAATGGTATGACCGAGAATGGCTCCTAAAATTACGCCGACCACGTTGTTAGAAGCGGCCAGGGCAATGGTGGCAATTTGGGTGCGATCGCCCCATTCGGCAATAAAGGTGAGGAGAAAACTCTCGAAAAAAATACCGAGGGGTTGGGGATTGCGCTGGAGGTTTTTAGCACTCCCTTCAATGGTCTCTTCTGCTTCTTCGATCACCTCTGAGGTGGCCGTCGCGGGCATTCGCCAAGCCTCAATTAACAACTTTGTGCCAAAGGCGAGGAACAGGATAATTTCGGCATAGTGAATATAAATGGGGGGCAAAAAGGCGATCGCCTGACCAATCAACACGGAGAGTAAGGTCATCGCCACCAACGCCGTCACCACCCCGGCCAAGACCCAACGCCGGGAGTAGCGCATGGCCAGAATCATGCCAATAAAAAAGGTTTTATCGCCTAATTCCGAGATGGTGATTAATAATAAAGCCGCCGTAAACCCAGTGAGCATCAACTCAAACTCCTGTCATGATTGTAGAGATAGACAGATGAGCTTGAGGAAAGCAGACAACACTCCACCCAAGCCCATCCTATGAGATAGACTTAAGTGAAGGTCTTGCTTCCAGTAAAAACTGATTACCTAAACCAGGCCGAAGCCAGTGTGTTGATTTAGGAGCCTAACTTGTGAGGGTTAGGAGCTACTCCCCTTCATTATTCGAGAGTTTATCGTAACACGCCCCTACAAACTTTAACAAGGACTCTCGTTCTCACGTTGTAACCGGGCTTCTAGTTCCCGTAACTTCGCTTCGGCCGCTTCTGCTCTTTCCCGGTCTGCTTGAGCCTGGGCTTCTAAAACCAGCAAGCGTTGTTTATCCTGTTGATGCTGGGCTTCTGCCGTTAATAACTGTTCGCTTACCTGGCGGGCAATTAATTCTGCTTGGGTGGCCCGGACTTCCGCTTGTTGACGACGACGATCCAATTCCGCAAAGGTTAAGAAGGTATTGCCCTGGGGGGTATGAATGACTAATTGTTCGGTTCTGAGGTCAAAACGAATCCCTAACCGAGGACTTATCCATTGATTCATCGTGGCAATCGGCTGTAATTGTCCCGCGTGCCGTAACCAACCCGATAGTTCCACTGTTTCGGGATCGTAGAGGTAATATTCTTCAACACCGTAGGTCTGATAAAATTCAAATTTCTCGGCCATTTCCTGTAAACGATTGCCAGGGGATAGCACTTCAAAAACGACTTGGGGAGCAATACCTTCTTCTTCCCATTGTTTGTAGGAACCGCGATAGCCTTTGGGACGACCAAAGACCACCAGGGCATCGGGAGCGCGACGAACTTTATTATTCCCTTTGACGGGATACCACAATAAGTCTCCGGCAACAAAGACATCGGGGCGATCGCTGAAGAGCAGGTCTAAGTTCTCTTTGAGAACAACAATCCACTCAAATTGCAATGTATTGTCAGCCATCGGTTGTCCGTCACGATCAGGATAATCTATCCAGGGTTTGGGGTAGGGAGTTGCCAAAGGATGCCGAGTCATCGCAGGTCACCAAACGCAGAATTGATTCTATGATAGCGAAAGGCTGAATATCCCTCCGTCATTGTCTAGGCGAGTCAAGCCTGATTCTACAGTTGAGATTGCAAATAGTTAGCCAAGCCAATCCGCTCGATTAACCCCAGTTGTTTTTCTAACCAATAAGCATGGTCTTCTTCCGTATCGGCCAAAATTTTCAGCAAAATTTCACGGGATTGATAGTCCTGCTCCGTTTCACAGACGGCGATCGCGGTTTTCAGGTCTTGAACCACTTTATATTCCAAATCCAAATCGCTTTGTAGCATTTCCGGCACAGTCCGGCCAATTTTCAGTCCATCCTGTTGGGATAAATCCGGCGTGCTTTCCAGAAACAAAATCCGTTCAATCAACCAAGTTGCGTGTTGGGTTTCCTCCTCCATTTCGTGGTGAATCCGTTCATAGAGGCGAGTCAGTCCCCAATCAGCATACATCTGAGCGTGGGTAAAATATTGATCCCGGGCCGCCAATTCCCCCCGCAGGAGATAGTGGAGTTGAGCCAGTACGTTCGCGTTACCTTTCATAGAAACAGTCCTTAAAGCGTGAGCCAAAAACGATAGACAGAGCCAGTTAAACCATAGACTGAAGGAAATTTTCCAAGCCCATGTTCTCGATCAACCAACGTTGGGATTCGAGCCAATCAATTTGTG
>JAYKIP010000350.1:0-19939 GCA_035286205.1 Merismopediaceae cyanobacterium | reverse complement strand
ACAAAGCAGAAGCGGAGGGGAAGATTTATATCGAAGTAGATCGTTTCTTCTCTTCCTCTAAAACGTGCAATGTTTGTCTAAATAGGGTAGATAGCCTTCCCCTAGATGTTCGGTTTTGGCAATGCGAAAAGTGCGGTACAAAGCATGACCGTGACGTAAATGCCGCGACCAACATTCGAGATGAAGGACTGCGTATTTTGACCTCTGGAACAGGGGATTCCGCCTATTGTCAAACTGTAAGACGTGGTAATAGAGGGCGTAAGTCTTCTACTATCGCGCAGGTTTCTGGATAGGAAGCTCCTACCTCAGCGCAAGCGGGTCGGGGTAGTTCACAAAAGTATGTTAGGTTTTTAAAATAGCGACTCATTTTTAGGCTTGACTGCAATGGTATTTAACTGGTTTCGTCGTCCCTTTGGCAAAAATCCTACGGAGGTGACTGCTCCCGCCACGACCCCGGAGCCAGAAGTCGTTACCCCGGAACCCGAAGTCGTTGAGCCGGCAAGTCCCGAAGCCTATTTAGACTGGGCCAAGGAAGCCTATAAAAATATTCAGCAACGCCGCGGCCAACCGGACATCCCAACGGGATTAACGCCAACCCCGGAATCTGCTCCAGAACCGGCTCCAGAACTCACGGAAGCTTTGACGGAAACCCCGGCCCCCGTAGAACCCGTGATTGAACCCGTTGCCGAATCGGTTGCTGAATCGCTTGCTGAACCCATTGAAAGTCAAGAAAACCCTGAAAAAGTTGAAACCTTAGAACCGGAAATGCCCACCGGCCCCGCCTGGTTACAAAAATCCGATCGCCTGGAAGTGCTAAAGGAAACCGCGATCGCCAGTCCGGTGGTGGAGGCTCCCTTAGTCAGTGAACCCGTTAACCTAGACGATGACTTTCTCTGGTCGGCAAAAGTATTGGCTTCCCAGGGGCGATCGGCCCAGGACGTTTCCGAAGATGAAATTAACTGGTTAAGTCGTCTGCGCCAGGGACTCACCAAAACTCGCCGCAATTTAGTCAATCAACTGAAATCCATTGTCGGTCAAGGGCCGTTAAATCAGGATGCTGTCCTAGAAATTGAAGCTCTTCTTCTACAAGCGGATGTGGGGGTAGAAGCAACGGATTATATTATTAATACTTTACAAACTAAACTCAAAGAAGAAGCCCTGCCCCCCGAACAAGCCATTGATTATTTAAAAGACATTTTACGCGAAATTTTAGACCGTCCTTTCCAAACCTTAAGTCAAGAATTTGTTCCCGAAAAAGAGGTATTAAATATTTGGTTATTAACCGGTGTGAACGGGGCCGGTAAAACCACTACCATCGGTAAATTAGCCCATTTAGCCACTCAATCTGGCTACAGTTGTTTGATTGCAGCAGCAGATACCTTTCGGGCGGCGGCGGTGGAGCAGGTACAGGTTTGGGGAGAACGCACCGGCACAACGGTGATTGCCAATCCCGGCCAAAATACCGACCCGGCCGCGGTGGTTTTCGATGGCATTAGTGCGGCCCAGGCGAAAAAAGTAGATTTATTATTAGTAGATACGGCCGGACGTTTACAAAATAAGAAAAACTTAATGGATGAGTTAGCTAAAATTCGCCGTATTATTGACAAAAAAGCTCCCAATGCCAAAGTGGAATCCCTCTTAGTTTTAGATTCTACCCTGGGACAAAATGGCCTCCGTCAAGCGGAAGTTTTTGCGGAAGCGGCCAAACTCAGTGGCGTGGTATTAACCAAATTAGATGGCACGGCTAAGGGTGGTGTGGCTCTGGCGGTCACGCAACAATTAAATTTACCCATTCGTTTTATTG
Source organism: Merismopediaceae cyanobacterium (assembly GCA_035286205.1). Taxonomy (GTDB): domain Bacteria; phylum Cyanobacteriota; class Cyanobacteriia; order Cyanobacteriales; family Microcystaceae; genus Woronichinia. Next base: position 18,135 of record JAYKIP010000350.1, on the reverse strand, counting down.
GGGCTGGGGAAGGCATCGAAGATTTGCGTCCTTTTTCCAGTTATGAATTTGTGGAAGCTCTTTTAAATGGTTAGGCGATCGCCGGTGAAAGGTGAGGCTTCCTGGGTAGCTTTTACAAAACTTATTAATTTGTCATCTTTTGTAATATTGAAGGGCAAAATCCTGCAAATCAGCCTGTAATCTTCCATAACCCCGAAAAATGTCTCAAAATCGTCATGGGCATTCGCCCCTAGGAGAGACCCTCGGTAGATGCCAGAATTGATTTTAATGCCTAAGTATATTTACAATGAGCCTCAACCTGAGCGACCCCAACAACCGGTTGCACCTTAGACAGAATTGAACCCTGAAACCGTCTGGCGTGGATGCCGAGCCATCATTTCCCGTCAATGGTTCATCAGAGCGGAGCCTCCCGTCCTGGGTTTTAAAATTGTCCCCCAGGTCAATTTCTGTGCCTTGGCTCTTCAAAAAAGTAATTGTTTTAATGGTGACCCCTCTTTTTTAATCCTAGTTTAAAATCCCTAGGGCTTCAGATCCTTTTCGACTATGGCTAAATCCCCCCAACGATCTTCAGCAATGCCGGTGACTGACCCTAGTAACTTGAATGACCCCACCCTGACGACCCGCTATATTCAACCCTTTGGGGTTTTATGGGTGTTGGCCATTCCCGATTTGTGTCCCCTGGAAGTGAGCCAAAATGCCGAATTGATTTGGGGGATGCCGGCGGAAGATTTGTTAACCCAACCGATCGCCGCTTTATTTGATGTAACTACCCTGCAAAACATTGAACATTATTTAACCCGTGAAGATCAAAGGGCATGGCACCGGATAGAGTTGGGCTGTTTAACGGCTCAAAACTCCTTAGCTTATCCAGGGTTTATTCATCGTTTTCAAGACTATTTAATCCTAGAAATTGAGTTATTAAAGGAAACGATTGAAGCGCATCCTTCCGAATCCTTTGATTTTTATGAAACCATTAACCGTTTTTTAGGCAAGATTCAAAAGGCGACTTCGCTACAGGAAACCTTAGAGCTAATGGTGCAGGAAGTCCGCCGGGTAACAGGATGCGATCGCCTGATGGCCTACCGTTTTCAAGCGGATGGGGTGGGTGTGGTCATTGCCGAGGACAAACGGGAAGACTGGGAAAGTTTTTTAGAGTTGCATTTTCCGCCCTTGGATATTCCGGAGGAAGAGCGTCAGCTTTATCGAGAAAATTGGTTACGGATGATTGTAGATGCCAATTATTGCCCAGTCCCGATTCTCTCGCGGCAAACAGAACCTGCAATTCCCGATTTTAAGGCTTGTTTATTGCGGAGTGTGGCCCCTTGTCATCAAGAATTTCTGAAAAATATGGGGATTACGGCGGCGTTAAATATTTCTTTGGTGGATGATGCCCAACTCTGGGGGTTAATGGTGGGCCACCATGGCCAAGCCAAATGGATTCCCGATGAAATCCGTCGCTATTGTGAATTTGTGGGCAAAATCATGTCCATTGAATTAGTCAAATTAGAAAAACAAGAGGCCCAGCAACGGGGCGAAAGTATCCGACAAATTCAACAACAACTCCAACGGGGTTTTCAAGAATTGCGATCGCTATCGAGTAAAGCCTTAAACCAAACCTTAAAGGTTTATACTGAGCCACTTTTAGACCTGGTGAATGCCCAGGGGGCCGCCGTCTATTTCAATCAACAACTGTTTTTGTTAGGGCAAACCCCTCCCCGTCAGGCGGTACAGCAATTATTGGGCTGGTTTATCGCCTCCTCGCCGGCGGATATTCTCTCGACCCATTCCCTCTCCACCCTTTACCCAGAGGCGATCGCCTTTAAAGAAGTAGCCAGTGGACTGTTGGCCATTTCCATTGTGTTAAATCAAACCTCCTACCATCTGCTGTGGTTTCGGCCAGAGGTAATCCGCACGGTGAATTGGGGGGGCGACCCGGATCTTCTGCCCACCGGTGATGTCCCTCGACGTTCTCCCAGGGGGTCTTTTGCATTGTGGAAGGAAACGGTACAGGCTACCTCCCACCCCTGGCAACTAACGGAGATTGAAGCGGCCAAGGAACTACGCACCACGTTAATGTTAACGGCCCTGGAATTTTCCCATACGGATTTGATCGCAGAAGCTCGCAAAGCCGCTGTCGCCAGTGAAGCCAAAAGTCAATTTCTGGCCAAAATGAGCCATGAATTACGGACTCCCCTGAATGCCATTCTTGGGTTTAGTCAGATTATGTCCCAGGATCAAAGTTTGTCGGCCCATAATCGTCAACATCTCAAAATTATTAATAATAGCGGTGAGCATTTACTCTCGTTAATTAATGACGTTTTAGAAATGTCGAAAATTGAAGCGGGAGCCTTAACTTTTACAGAAACGGCCTTTAATTTACAGAATTTAATTCAAGGCATTGAAGAGATGTTACGACTCAAGGCGATCGCCAAGAACTTGCAATTAATTATAGATTTTGCCCCCGAAACGCCCCGTTATATCAAGACTGATGAAAATAAACTGCGTCAAGTTGTAATTAATTTATTGGGAAATGCGATTAAATTTACCCACCAAGGCAGTATTTTATTACGGGTAACCCCCGGACAGGACAAGCAACAAATTATTTTTGAAATTTCGGATACCGGGGTCGGGATTGGCGAAGAAGAACTGGAAGAATTGTTTAAACCCTTTGGTCAAGCCACCTCCGGGCGTTTATCCCTAGAAGGCACCGGTTTAGGGCTATCCATCAGTCAACAATTTGTGCAGTTAATGGGGGGAGAAATTACCGTCGCCAGCCAACTGGGCCGGGGGTCAACTTTTACCTTTGATATCCGAGTGGCCCTAGAACCTGAAAAAGCGGCGTTAGAAAATTTAGCATCGGCCCAGTTACCCACCCTAGACCCCGATCAACCCCATTACCGAATTTTGATCGCAGAAGATGTCGCGGAAAATCGTCTGTTGCTGTCCAATTATTTAACCTCCCTGGGTTTTGAGGTGCAAACAGTCATCAACGGTCAAGAGGCGATCGCCCAATGGCAAGCCTGGCAACCCCACTTGATCTGGATGGATATTCTCATGCCCGTCCTGGATGGTTACGAAGCCACCCGCAAAATCCGCAATCTTCCCCAGGGGCAAAACGTGAAAATTATCGCCCTCACCGCCAACGCCTTTTCCGAAGCCCAACGGATGGCCCTAGAAGCGGGTTGTAATGACTATCTCGCTAAACCCTTTCGCCTAGAGAGTATCCTCGACAAACTGGTGCAACACCTGGGGATTAAAATTGTATCGTCCACTACGGAATCCTCAACCCCGCCGATGGCTAACCATCCCCTGCTGTCCGTTGAACTACTCCAGATCATGCCCCAGACCTGGTTGAATCAACTGCACCAAGCCGCCTTGGCCCTGGAGGAAGACACCCTGGCGTTACTGATTACGCAAATTCCCCCCGCCCAGTCAGACCTCCGTCAATCTTTAAATAATTTATTACTCCATTTTCGTTTTGATTTAATTGTTGAATTAACCCAAACCGCTTTAAAATAATGACTTTAACTGCTACTTCAACGTTAGAAAATATCTCTGATTCTCTCCCCGAAACCATTTTAATTGTGGATGATTCTCCCGAAAATTTGCGGGTTTTATCGTTTATGTTAAGTACCCAGGGTTATGAAGTAAAAAAAGCCGTGAGTGGACGTTTTGCCCTGCAATCCATTGAAGTGATTAATCCCGATTTAATTTTGTTAGATATTAATATGCCGGACATGGACGGCTATGAAGTGTGTCAAATTTTTAAAGAGAAATGTCAGGTAAATCACTGGCCCGATATTCCCGTTATTTTTATTAGTGCGTCCCATGGGGTTTTAGATAAGGTCAAGGCGTTTCGGGTGGGGGGATCGGACTATATTGCCAAACCCTTTCATCTGGAGGAAGTGTTAGCGCGGGTCGAAAATCAACTATCCCGTAATCGCCTCTATCAAGTTTTACAACAACAAAATCTGCAGTTAAAAAGGGAAATCGAAGAACGTACCCGCGTAGAAGAAGCCCTGCGTCAAGCCAATGAACAACTATCTTTGTTAGCGTCTTTGGATGGATTAACTGGGTTAGCGAATCGCCGCAAATTTGATGAACAGATTGCCTGGGAATGGGAACGAGCCAAACGCGAGCAAACGCCCCTTTCTTTACTCATTATTGATGTGGATCATTTTAAGCATTACAACGATACCTATGGCCATTTATTAGGAGATGATTGTTTGAAACAATTGGCCAAAATTCTCCAAAGTATCTGTCAACGGGCGACGGATTTAGTGGCGCGTTATGGGGGGGAAGAATTTGTTTTAGTGTTGCCCAATACCGAGCAAGGGTCTGCTGAAACCTTAGCCCACAAAATTCAATCCGCGATCGCGGCGCAACCCATTCCCCATCAAAGTTCTGTGACCGCAACCCATGTCACCCTCAGCCTGGGTTTAGCCAGTGGGATTCCGACCTCCGCCCTGACGGTGAGTGACTTTATTCATCTCGCGGATCAAGCCCTCTATCAAGCCAAAATAGAAGGCCGAAACCGGTTGGCGATCGCCCCTAGCCCCAGCCTAGTCAGAGCATCGGAAGAAGCCCATTAATCCGCGAAAACGTAGCGATAGAGTTCGCTGGCATCAGGTTCGGGACTGCTTTCCGCAAAGGCCAGGGCATCATCAATCACCCCTTGAATGCGTTTATCAATGGCTTTGAGGGTGTCCTGATCCGCCAGATTGTGTTCAATCATATAGGCCGCAAATTTCTGAATGGGGTCTCTGGCTCCCCAAAATTGCTTCTCATCCGGCGATCGCAACTCATCCGGGTCAGCCAAAGAGTGACCGCGAAAACGATAGGTTAACGCCTCAATTAACGTGGGGCCTTCTCCCGCCCGCGCCCGTGCTACCGCCTCCTGGGCCACCGCATGAACCGCTACGACATCCATGCCATCCACTTCCACCCCCGGCAGATTAAACACACTGGCTTTTTTATAGATTTCCGGTTGGGAAGTCGCCCGTTCATGGGCCATCCCGATCGCCCACTTATTATTTTCCACCACAAATAAAATCGGTAACTTCCACAACGCCGCCATATTTAAACACTCAAAAAATTGACCATTGTTGGTGGTGCCATCCCCAAAAAAGCAAGCCGTGACCTGATTCGCCTGGGGATCTTTCATCACCGCCTGACGATATTTACTTTGGAACGCCGCGCCCAACGCCACCGGGATTCCTTCCCCAATAAAGGCAAACCCGCCTAACAACTTATGTTGCGCCGAAAACAAGTGCATCGAACCCCCGCGTCCCTTACTGCACCCCGTCGCCTTCCCAAATAATTCCGCCATCACTTCCCTGGCCGGCACCCCCGCACTCAGGGCATGAACGTGGTCTCGATAGGTACTACACACATAATCTTCCCCCGGACGCATTGCTTTGACAATGCCACTGGAGACCGCTTCCTGACCGTTGTAGAGATGGACAAAACCGAACATCTTGCCCCGGTAATACATCTCGGCACATTTATCTTCAAAAAGACGACCCAACACCATATCTTCATATAGCAGTAAAGCCTGCTCTTGGCTGAGATTCACAACCGCAGTATTAAATTCGGGCAAAATACGTTCAGCGACCATAATATCCGTTGTAAAAGCTGCAAAGGTTAAGGAAGACACTCAAGCCTTTTGGGAAAAATGGCAAGAGATCCCAAAGACTATCCTCGATTTTAGTCTATCCCGTCCGGATTTTTTGAAACGTCTTTCTATGAGTAGGCTAGAATTTGGACAGGATGCCTGAGAAGAACTCGCTAATCGCCTGGGTCAACATTCAGAATAGGATGCGGGTGTGCGGTTCCCCTTTAGGTCATCAATCCCTAGACAGGGCAAGATAATTGCTTTACTGTAGTAAACTCAAGAACCTATTTTATCGTTTCTTTCAGGCTATTCCTGTCCATCGTCCCCGTGCGAATCCCTCTCGATTATTTCCGTGCTTTGGGTATCCCTTTTCAGGTATCCACTGAGCAAATTAGCCAGGCCTATCAAGACCGGCTAATTCAGTTGCCCCGTCGAGAATATAGTGAGGCCGCGATCGCCGCCCGCCGGGAGATTTTACAGACAGCCTACGGTGTTTTAACCGATCCCGAACAACGAGATAGCTATCAAGAACGGTGGTGGCCGACCCATCCGAGTACCCCCGCCCCGGAAACCGACCCCTATCTGGAAATAGCACCGGACCAACTGATGGGGGGATTGCTCCTGCTCCAGGATTTAGGAGAATACGAAGAAGTTTTAAAGCTGGCCGAAGGGGAACTCTATCGCCCCGAAGACCCGGCCGCGCTCCAGACCATCCGTGCCGACCTCATCCTGATCACCGCCCTGGCCTACTTAGAACTGGGACGCGAATCCTGGCAACGTTCCGACTATGAAACCGCCGCCGCCACCGTCTTAAAAGGGCTGGCCTGGTTACAACGGGAAGCCCAATTTCCCGAAGTCCAAAACGAAATCCGCGAAGAACTCTTTCGGTTACGTCCCTATCGCATCCTCGAACTGGTTGCTGACCCGGATTTAGACAGCCCGGAGCGAGCCAAAGGGATTCAATTACTCCAGGAAATGATCCAGGATCGTTTCGGCATTGAGGGCCGCGGTAATGACCGGTCGGGGTTAGGAATTGATGACTTTTTACAATTTATTCAACAACTCCGGCCGCAACTCACCGCCGCCGAGCAGGAATCGCTATTTGTCCCTGAAGCTGAACGCCCCTCCGTAATTGCCAGCTACCTGGCCGTGTACGCTCTTTTGGCCCAGGTCATCACCGAGAAAAAGCCAAATTACCTAGAACGTTGCAAAACGTTACTTTTACAGTTAAAGAATCGTCAAGATGTGGCGTTAGAGGAAGCGATCTGTGCTTTATTATTAGGACAGGCAGATGAAGCCTTAACCCTCGTTGAGGAATGCCAGGATGAAAAAGTTCAAAGTTTCATTCGTAACGCTTCCACCGAAGGGGCTGACCAGTTGCCGGGGCTATACGCCTATGCCGAACACTGGTTAGATCAAGATATTTTTCCCTGCTTTCGGAATTTACCGACCATCCAGGGCCGTATTGCCCTAGAGAATTATTTCTCTGATCCGACGGTTCAACATTATTTAGTTGATCCCCATTACTCTTCTTCCTCCCCTTTGACTCCTGCCGTGTCATCCTCTACCGTTCAGGACAGTACGATGGCCAGAAACCTCGCTCAATATCAGGATGATTCCCCCCCCCAACGCCCAGCCTACCGACGCAATGGGGCTAGTTTTCGTTCCTCTGGGTCGGAAGAAACTGCTCAACAGTCCACCTTGACCGCCACGGCTCCCCCGGAAACCTCTCCCTTGGTTTGGCCTGGAACGACACCTTCACCAGTGGCAACCTACGGAAGTTCTTATCTCATGCCGGACGATTATCTGCCGGCTGAGACAACGGTGGTTAAACCGGCTCGGAAACGTCGTCGCCGGGTTGTCCGGATTAATCCGCTCCGCTTTGGTCTTTTCCTCTGTGGCTGTGTGGGTCTGGTGGGGGGATTGATTTGGTGGTTACAAAGTTCCCGGCCTCCATTGGCGGCCCTAGAGGCCGATCAACTGATGGTGTCTCTAAATGAGGCGGCGATTGAATTGCCCTCCGTAAGCAAAATTAGTCTGGCAACGGCTCCTACGGGGAATCTTACCCCGGCGACAGCAGAACAGTTAATTGAGTATTGGTTAAATGTTAAAGCGGCGGCCTTTGGCCCGAAACACCAAATTAGCGATCTGGATCTGGTGTTAACCCCTCCTTTACTTTTGCAATGGCGTAATCGCGCCCAACGAGAAAAGAGTGATCAGGCGTTTCGGCGGTATCAGCATCAGGTGGAAGTGCTGGATGTACAGATGGATGATCCCACGGCCGACAAAGCGGTGATTACAGCGAAGGTGACGGAAAATACCCGTTATTATCGCCATCGTGATCCCCAGAAATTGCAAAAGACTAGCACGGATGATTTAACGATCGCCTACCGGGTGGTGCGTCAGGATAATCAATGGCGGATTCAAGGGGCCACAGTCAAGTAAGGGGACGGAAAATGCGGGAGCAACGGAGTTTGTTTCTGTCTTGTTCGTTAACCCCACCTTAAAATTGGTCAAAAATCAGTTGTTCGATGCCCTGGTGGAGGGATTGGTTTAGGAGGTTTTCGATCGCCTGAAGGAGCATTTCTGTGGAAACCGCTTGACTGGGAATGGCACTAATCACCCCTAAACTGACGGTGAGATGGTCTTGGAAGGGATGGGGAAATTGAGCTTGGTAGAGATTGCGGCGAAAATTGTTGGCAACGGTGACGGCTCCTTCCTGGGGGGTATTGGGTAACATGACGGCGATCGCCAATTCGTTATAGCGGGCCACGAGATCCCAGGGTCGTCTGGCGCATTGTTGCAGGAGAAAACCCACTTCTTTTAGACAGTGTTCGGCCTGGTCTTCTCCCCATTGCTGAATATATTCCCCAAAGTTGTCAATGACTCCCACAATGACGGATAGGGTGGTTTGATTACTGTCTCCCCACAGAATGCGATCGCGGGTAGATTTACGCCATTCCTGCTCCAGGGCTTTTTCAAAGCGTTGGCGGTTCGGGAGTTGGGTGGTCAAATCGAGGGTCGAAACCTGGGCCAATTCCTGGTTCACCCGATGGAGAGCCGACTCAACGACTTTAAAATCAACGAGGGTTTGCTGGAGTTGACTGTCCTTGTGGGCCAAGGCTTGCTGAAGGGCGTGGTAGTGCAGATGATGGTCAATGCGACTGAGGGCCTCTTCCGCGACAAAGGGGGCAAACAGGTAATCTACGGCTCCCTTCTGGAAAATCTTAGAGCGGTGGAGGGAACTGGGATGAACACAGAGAAAAATAATGGGAATCGCGGCAAAGGGGGAAGACTGGTGCAACCATTCACACAGTTCAAAGCTATCTTCTTCGTCCTGGTCACTTAATAAAATTAATTGGGGTTGAGGCTCTAACTCCTCACTGTGGCGAATTTGACTGAAACTGAACACCTCCAGATGATAGCCCTGTTGGGTCAGGAGTTGCTTGAGTTGCTGAATAGGCTCGTTGATCTGACCGATGAGTAGGAGATGAGGGGGGGCAGAAGGGGATGGGGGAGAAACATGAACAGCCATGGTTAAATCCTCGCGGCCAATGCAGTCGCCAAGTCAATAAGGCAAAATCTTCTCTAATTGTCGCTACTTTCGGGGTTTGAGATCCCTTTCCTACAATTCTTAACAAAATTGTGGGGCTAAGGGTAATCGGACGCGAGTTAAGCTTGATAACCGCTATCTATGGCCAAGGATTGGCTTCTTGCCGCCGCAACGGCCAGGCGATCGCAGTTTTCATTTTCGGGATTGCCGGCGTGGCCCCGTACCCAGACAAACGTTACCTCATGTTCTTGACAGAGTTTGAGGAGACGTTCCCAGAGATCGGGGTTTTTGGCTAAGTCCTTGGCATTGCGTCGCCAACCATTACTCTGCCAACGTTTGGCCCAGCCTTTGGTCATGGCATCCACCAGGTACTGGGAATCACTATAGAGGGTGACTTGACAGGGTTCCTTGAGGGCCTCTAATCCGGCGATCGCCGCCATCATTTCCATACGGTTATTGGTGGTCAGTTGATAGCCGCCGGACAGTTCCCGACGATGGGTATTCCACAGCAAAACAACCCCGTAGCCACCGGGCCCCGGATTCCCGATACAGGCTCCATCGGTATAGATTGTCACAGGTTTTTGAGAGATGACCATAGCTTAAGAGGGCATTAGCGGTTAATTAGCCTGCCAGAATGCCTAATTCCACTAACTTTTGCCACACTTTGTCCACACTTTCTTCGAGGGATTCTAAATCTGTCCGACATTCGACTTCGGGATTGAGGGGCGGTTCATAGGGGTCATCAATACCGGTAAACCCTTTAATTTCTCCCGCTCTGGCTTTGGCGTAGAGTCCTTTGACATCCCGACCTTCACAAACATTGAGGGGCGCATTGACAAACACTTCCACAAAACTGCCGATTTTACCCCGCACTTCTTCCCGGATTTCGCGGTAGGGAGAAATGGCCGAGACTAAAACGATCACGCCATGGCGGGTTAAAAGATTAGCCACAAAGCCGATCCGACGAATATTTTCATCCCGGTCTTCTTTGCTGAAGCCTAATCCTTTCGTTAAATTAGTCCGTACTATATCGCCGTCTAAGACTTCTAGGCTATAGCCGCCATCCCGTAATTTTTGCTCTAGGGCATGGGTAATGGTGGTTTTCCCCGCGCCACTTAATCCGGTTAGCCAAAGGGTGGCCCCTTTTTGTTTGCTCATGGTTCCTGTATAAAATTTTGGGTGAAATGTTGTTACCGTCTAAGAGACTACCTGTTACGGGAATTTCTGGCAAGCGGGCGATCGCCTGAAAACGAAAAAAGAACGGAGAGAGGCAGAGTTCGGCATTAAAGCAAGTCTCCTCATTACAAGGAATAACAAAAAATGTTTGTTTAAATGGGATTTAGACCACTTACAGTAAAACTATGCACACTATGCACACTATTCAAACCCAAGTCCAGATTACCGCCGATCATCACTTAACGATCCAACTCCCGGAAGACCTCGAAACCGGAACCTATCAAGTTGTCATTGTGATGAACCTCCAACCTGATCCAGATGACACGCCCGATCACCTCGTCATAGAAGGTATCAAAGAAGGTCTCAAAGAAGCTATTTATGGCCAAACCATTCCCCTTTCGCAAATGTGGGAGGGAATTGATCTTGAATAACCTGCCGCCAATTCAAATTCTCCTAACATCAAGATTTAAAAAAGACCTAAGCCAACTCGCTAAACGTTATCGCTCAATCCGTCAAGACCTAACTTCTCTGATTGAACAACTACAAACAGGAGAGACCCCCGGTGATCAAATTTCAGGATTGAAATACCAAGTCTTTAAAGTTCGGCTGAAAAACAGTAATATTCAAAAAGGTAAAAGCGCAGGTTATCGAGTAATTTACTACCTAAAAACAACCACTCAAATTATTCTTGTTACCATCTATTCTAAATCCGATCAGTCAGATATACAAAACAAAATAATCGAAGACATTATCCAACAATTTGAATCAGAAAACTAAAAAACATTAGGTGAAACTCTTCTAACAGAGCATTAGGCGATCGCCTGAAAACGAAAAAAGAACGGAGAGAGGCAGAGTTAGGCGTTAGGGCAAGTCTCCTCATTACAAGGAATAAAATTAGTTTTATAAGTCTTTTTCCCAATCTTTCCAGAGTAAGGGAATCGGATCTTTTTTGCCATCCAGGGCTGATAGCGGTGGTAATTTCTGGATTATATGAGAGTTGTTCTTAAGCATTTCTGTAAAATTTTGTTCTACAATAGCTTTTATTTTAATACCAGCTAATCTCCAATCAACAGACTTTTGATATAAAAAATTTCTTAAAGTTCGATAATCACCTGAAGCTCTCGAAAATGGGTAATAAGTCCATCAGCATCTGCGAAATTACTCAAGGTTTGCGGATAATGTTGCACCGCGATCGCCTTGGCTCCTGCTTGTTTGGCCATGGCGATATCCCCCTCCGAATCCCCAATCATTAACGTCCGGCGGGGTTCCACCCCCAATCGCTCACAGGCCAACCGATAGAGACGCGGATCAGGCTTACGGAATCCCTGGTCGGCTCCCATCCCCAACACAAAATAGGAACTTAACTGATGGCGTTCGATAAACCTTTCCACGCTGACCGTCCTAGCCGCCGAAATAATCCCCAAGGGTAGGGAACTTGACCACAGCCGAGTAATTAACGCCATCGTACCGGGGAACAACGGCGAAACCATCGGAGCCGCCTGGCAAGCTAAATCCGCCTGATGTAAGCAATCTCTCGCAATCATTAACGACTCAAACCAACTTTTGCCCTGGGTTGCAATCAAAGCCCCTAAAGCAATTTCATTATCCTGACGACTGCCCACCGCCATTAAACCCATCGGGTTCAGTTGGCCGTTGGCATAACCCAACGCCTGGGTATAGACCGGCAATAGCTCTGGCCAATCCTGGGCCACCTGTTGCAAACAGTATTCCGTCAGTTGACGCAAAAACGCCTGGGAATCCTCTAAGGTTCCATCCTTGTCAAAGAAAATGGCTTGAATATCGGTGAAATGATGATGACCACAGGCGATCGTTACCATAATGTTCTGAAATCGTTAGAAATCTGCAAGAATTAATCGTGTTTTAACCCCGTTTCGATTAAATTAAATAGAACATGATTGAGGAGACCTAATGTTAAAAAAACTCACTATCCCTCTCTTGAGCGTTGCCCTTACCCTAGCGGCGGCCCAAGCCAGTCTAGCAGAAACCGTGATGGAAAAGGTGGCACGGACAGGGGTTTTGACGGTGGGCGCGGATCTGAACGCCATTCCCTACTCTTATATTAATGACAAAGAAGAGTTAGATGGCTATACCGTCGGGATGCTGGACTTGGTAAGGGAGGCATTGAGTCAAAAACTGGGAAAACCGGTCAAGGTTGAGTATGTGACAGTGGGTGACATTAAAGACCGGATTACCAAACTGCTGACCTATGAAGCCGATATGGTCTGTGATACGGCGTTTACCTGGACACGGGATCAATTTGTGGATTTTTCCGTGGCCTATGGGGTCAGTGAAGTGCGTCTCCTCGTTCCCAAAAACAGTTCCTTGGGGTCTCCGGCATCCCTGGTGGGTAAACGGATTGGGGTTTTGCCGATGAGTGTGTCGGAAAAAGCGGTTAAGTTAGCCCAACCGAAGGCCACCTTAGTCCCGTTTAATACCTTTGAGGAAGCGGTTTTGGCTCTTCAGTCCGGCAAGGTGGATGGGGTCGCCGGGGATAGTGTTCTCTTGGATGGCTTACGTCAAAAGGTTGGTTTTGCCGATAGTCAACTGGTACCGGAAAATCCCTATGCCCGTTATGGGGGAGCCTGTATGATGCGTCAATACGATCCTAGTTTTGTGCGGTTAGTGAATTTCACTATTGTTAAAATGATGGAAAGCTATCTAGCGGGCGATCCTACGACTACCGCCATGATGAATCGTTGGTTTGGCCCCGATGGCGTGGTCAGAGTTGATCCCCAGGATATTCGGATGTTCTTTGGCTATACCGTAACGAGCTACGAGCCAATCCCGCCCGACGGTAAGCCCTAGAATTACAGGCTTATTACTCATCTATGCTTTGTTAAATTCGTTGTTTTAAAGGAGATTATTTGTGAATTTTTCGACCCGTATGAGTTGGGCCGCTTTCCTCGTTACCCTAGCGGCTTTACCTCTGACTTCCCCTGAGCCTGCTGAAGCTAAGGATAGTACTGCGCCGGTGAATACGGTTTCCGTCGGCGATCGCCTAGCCCGCATTTCCAGCACATTACAGAACAGGGCCGAACAATTACCCAAGGGGGCAGAAATTCCGACTGATGCGTTGGCGTTAGGTTGGGGCAATGGTCGCGGGGGGGGGACGTTTGTTAATTCCGGTCGCGGCGGTTGGGGAAATCGCAGTGGCGGCGGGGGTTTTGGCAACTTGAATCCCTGGCGTAACGGTTGGGGAGATGGGGGAGGCTTCATTAATCGTTCCTGGCCCAATAGCGGTTGGGGTAACGGAGGACGTTGGTGGAACTAATCGCGATCGCCCCTACTTTGCGCTACTTAGGCAGTCCTCTAAAAGCCACCGCTAAAAGCTGAAAACGAGGGGAAATTCCCCTTTCACAATCAATCCCAACTTTAAATTAATGAAAATGACCACCCCGCTCAGTTGGACTGCCTTTTTACTCACCCTAGCGACTCTGAATGGGGCTGTTGTGGCCGCGCTGGAATCTCCGGTGCCTCCCCCCCAAACCCGCCCGTCCTTGGAAGAGCGTCTGACCCGGATTGCTTCCGTGCTGAAAATGCGAGATGAGCAACTGCCGAATCCCCAAAATTCTGAGTTAGCCGGGGGCTGGGGCAATACCTCTGGGGGCGGTGGTTTCGCCAACACTCGCGGGCCGGGTTGGGGCAATGTCTCTGGGGGCGGTGGTTTCGTCAACACTCGCGGGCCGGGTTGGGGCAATGTTTCTGGGGGCGGTGGTTTTGTTAATGCCAGTCCCTTTCGCAATGGTTGGAGCGATCGCGGTAGTTTTCTCAATCGTCGCTAAGTTCACTTTTTACCTTGAGTTTGTCTATGTTTACTCAAAATCAGCCGATCGCCCAGGGTACAGCGATGGATACTTCCCAATTTGGGCCACTGACGTTATTGGTCATTCAGCCGACTTCCTATTGCAATTTGAATTGTGATTACTGTTATTTGCCCGATCGCCATTTAAAAAATCAGTTGGATTTAGGGTTAATTGAGCCGATTTTTCAGCAAGTTTTTACGAGTCCTTTTGTGACTCAACCGTTTACGATTTGTTGGCACGCGGGGGAACCCTTAGCTACGCCCATTGCTTGGTATCGAGACGCTTTTGAGTTAATTCAACAGGCCAGTGAAAAATATAATCAGCAGGGGGTTTGTTTTGATATTTCTTTTCAAACCAATGCGATTTTAATTAATCAGGAATGGTGTGATTTATTTAAGGATTATCCGATTCATGTGGGGGTGAGTATTGACGGGCCGGCTTTTCTCCATGATGCTCATCGTAAAACCCGTACCGGTTTAGGGAGTCATGCGGCGGCGATGCGTGGGGTGGAGTATCTCCACAAAAATAATATTTGTACCAGTGTCATTGCGGTTTTAACGGCGGATTCGTTGGATTATCCGGATGAAATTTTTCATTTTTTCAAGGATAGTGGTTTAACTAATGTGGGTTTTAATATGGAAGAAACGGAAGGGGTTCACGCCCAATCGTCTTTGGATCAGCAGGATAATTTAAAACGCTATCGTGCTTTTATACAACGTTTTTGGGAGTTAACGGCGGCCAGTAATAATGAGTTTCAAGTGCGAGAGTTTGAGTCTATCTGTAGCATGATCTACACAGGCGATCGCCTCAAAAACACGGATATGAATAAACCTTTTGTGATTATTAGTATTGATCACCAGGGCAATTTCACGACCTTTGACCCGGAATTGTTGTCTGTCAAAACGGCAAAGTATGGGGATTTTGTGTTTGGCAATGTGTTAACGGATAGTTTTCTTTCGGTATGTTCTACGGAAAAATTCCAGAGGATTTATCGGGATATTCAGGCGGGGGTGAATCTTTGTCAGGCGACCTGTGAGTATTTTGGGATTTGTGGTGGGGGAGCCGGCAGTAATAAGTATTGGGAAAATGGCACGTTTAATTGTGCGGAAACGTTGGCCTGTCGTTACCGTATTAAGGAAGTTGCGGAGGTGGTGATTGATTCTTTTGAGCGATCTTTGGGGTTAGCTCCGATTTCTTAGCCCTCGGCGATCGCCTTTCTAAACTTTACCTAGAAAAGCGATCATTTCTCAACTAATGGGAAGATAAAGAATAAGTGGGTTGGTTAGGGTTTTTATTAAGGGTTTGACAGTCTGTTAAGTATTGTTCAATAACTGTTCTAAATGCCTGTTCTAGTTCATCAATGGAAAGACCATCAAAAACGATAATATCTTCGATGTTGATGACACGACCAAAAAATAGGCGATCGCTTTCATCGTATTCAATCACAGCTTCATAGCCTTTGTATTGCATTAATTTACTCCTGCTTTAATTAAAAATTCACGAAGAGCTTTAATTTGGTATCTTTTTAGTTCTTTTTGGGGGTGAGGGGAATGAATGTTGAGGGAAATTTTGTTAAGGTCAAATCGGACTCTTGAGCCATCGCCTTGAGTAATGTTACCTCCTAATGACTGAATTAAGTTAAGGACATCATCCCAAACGATGTTACGGCGGATGGGATCGGCAAAAATAGCATCATAGGTTTTTTGCTGTTTTTTGTTCATTGGCTAAATTATAGCTTGACTGCTAACCTAATATTTTCATGGTATAAATGCTCGATTCAATCACAGACTCTTAAATCGCGATCGCCCTTAACCCCTTCCCCTCAATCTAAACAGCGATCGCCTTGTAATTGATAGTTGATAATTATCCATTGTCAATTGTCCATTATCCATTAACTGTGATCGCCCTTGACTCCTTTACTTGGAATCCAGACTGCGATCGTTCTTTTAAATAATTGCAATAATAGCCAAATATTAAATATTTTAGCAATCATTAAGGGCGCGATCGCTGTGATCGGTTTTGGAGGCGATCACGGTTTTGAGAGTTGTCCATTATATTTAAACGTTAAGCAACGGCAAAGCCAGTATATTGACGCATTTTAGGTTCATGGAAGCCTAGAACAATATCGCCTTTGGGAATACCTGCGCTGAGTAATTCTTTGGTGATACCGTCTTCGGTGTTGTCACATTGTACCCAAATTTTGTCGTTAATAATTTCTAAATGAATCAGACAATCATGATAACGCTGATTCTGTTGCCAACCTTCTGAAATGACGAGATATTGATCATTCTGAGGATCAAAAGCTAGACGATTTTGAATGTCCGCATTGTTATAAATAATTTGGCTATAGGGGACAAGAATCTGATGAATAATTTTGCGGTAATGGTTTAGTTTATCCATTGGGTGATTACCTCAGTTTCGGGGTTAAAGATAATTAGTTTTAGTGTTTTTTCTTCAAGGAGTATTTGACCAATTTCTTGATGAAATAAGCTGTTGAAAGTTTTTTCCCGAATAGCAAGATAAAGAGTTCTATCTAAAAGTTGGCGAAAGTTTTATCTTAGACTGAGACTAATTCAGGTTCACTGATCAGCCGTAGAAGTTTTGAGTGATCAACGGTTTCCATCGCAAAGGTTTGGCCGTTTTGATCGGTAAAATCAATCAGAAAAGCTTGCTGATTAAAAGACATTAAAACAGTTCCCATTTGTCCGCGACGCAGAAGGATGGGCTGATGGGTCGTTTTGTGAGTAGCCGTAACATCTTCCGTTAGGGCAACGAGATCGTATTCTTGAATGGTGTTCATCATGGGCTAGTTAATTAATGGGATAGACATTAGTAAGACGAGGAAAATTTTCAGTTATTTGGACAATCCAGCAACTTAAAATTAAGGATTCTCCGATGTCGGTACAGAGGTTAAATTTCAGATCATAGTGAGTGCCATATTGATCGATTTTATAAAGTTCGGCTTCTCCTTCCATTACTGCTTTTTTAAGAGCATTTTCTAGGATTTCTTTATTAGCTAAGGTAATCCCTAATCTTTGTTTGAAAAGCAAGGCTTTATGTTTTCCTTTTGAATGCTCAGGATTGAGGCAGTAACGTTCAAGTTTGTCTCCTAGGTTGGCTTGATCGGCATTGGGAAGTTTCATTTTATTTGTTGGCTTCTCCTAGGTTTCCCTGAATTTGCCCTAACAGTTCCTCACACTCTTTAACCAAGGGAATCCCCAGTTCTTGGCATAATTTAAGCGCTTCTTGGCAATGGCTGAGGGCAAGTTCAGGGCGATTCGTTTGGTGGTCAATTTCAGCAAGGGGTAGCATCTTCTCTACATACTATAGGGAGTATATTGCTCAAACTACAAAACTACAGCGAAGCCGAAAGCAAAATTCAAGCATCCTTAGTAATTTCTCAAGATATTGATTATAAATATTTAATCGCCTATAGTTTAAGAGTTCTTGCCGAAATCGCCCACCAAACTAATCGCCCTGAACTTGCCCTCAGCTATTGCCAACAAGCGCTTGAATTATGCCAAGAATTGGGGATTCCCTTGGTTAAAGAGTGTGAGGAACTGTTAGGACAAATTCAGGCTACATTAGAAGGAGATTAGAAATCCTTGATCACCTATACCAACCCTTTCACATCTCTACCATGAAAACCTTCAACGGCATCGTTAAAAACGGTAAAATCGAATTACCTCCAGATGAGCAATTACCCGAAGGCGCACAAGTTACGGTTATTATCACGGAAGACACTAACTTTTGGACAGAAGCCAGCGAACCAGCCTTAGCAAAAATTTGGGATAACACCGAAGATGATATTTATGCCCAATTACTCCGCTAAAAGATATTATTATAGAACAGCATCAAAATTGGTGACATATTGGAAGGAGATTGGAAACCAAATCAAAATGAGGAACAATTAATTATGAATATCAAAGATTATCCCTTTGCTCAAGACTTGATTACGGATAATCAAG
>JAYKIP010000349.1:0-5276 GCA_035286205.1 Merismopediaceae cyanobacterium | reverse complement strand
TTAAAGGTTTACTCTAACTTAATCGTAAAATCTGGCGATAATTGATCCGCCGCCGCCGCCACTTTTTGACGGACATTATCGGGCAACTGAATATATCCCAAAGCCTCTGATTGTTTTTGTCCTTGATTTAAACCATATTGAATCATTGCTTCCATGGCGATCGCCTTATTTGGCTCCGAATATTGTTTGAATAAAAGCATCCAGGTATAAGTCACAATCGGATAGGATTCTTTGCCAGGAGGATCGGTAATAAACGCCCTCAAATTATCCGGTAATTCCACTTGAGAGAGCGTATAAGTGCCGGATTCATTATTCGGTACAATAAATTGACCCTCTTTATTTTCTAAAGCCGCTACGGCTAAACCGCTTTTCTTCGCAAATCCGTATTCCACAAAGCCAATGGAATTAGCCGTTTGAGACACTAGCGACGTTACCCCTTCATTTCCCCGTCCAGCAATAAAATTTCGTTTGGGCGATAGCCATTGCACCGCCGTACCGGCCCCCACCAATTTTTTCCATTCAGGACTAATCGCGCTAAGATGCTTGGTAAAAACGTTGGTTGTACCACTGCCATCGGAGCGACGAACCACCGTAATTTGCTGATCGGGTAACTTAACCCCCGGATTGGCTGAGGCGATTTTCGCGTCGTTCCAACGAGTGATTTGGCCTAAGAAGATGCCAACATAGGCCTCTCTTGTCAGTTTTAAATCCGTGACACCGGGTAAATTATAGGCTAAAACAATACTGCCGGCTGTCATGGGGAGCAATAAAACGCCACGAGAAATACGGGCTATTTGTTCATCCGTCATGGCAATATCGCTGGCACCAAAATCAATTGTTCCCGTCGTAAATTGTTCAATACCGGCTCCACTGCCTACGGATTGAAAGTTAAACTGTAACTGAGGAACCTCATTATTTAACTGAATAAACCAGTTCTGATAAAGAGGAGCGGGAAAGGACGCACCGGCCCCAGTGGCACGAATGGTTTCTTGAAAGGGTAATTGAATTGAAGATTGATTTTCTCTAGGGGATTGTCCCTGACAGCTATTGAGCAAAGGACTCAGCAGGGGAATAAGAGCGATAAATAGATAATTCCGGAATGATCTTTTCATAGAAGAAATCTTTTGAGCAGATAATTTGATAACATGAACTAACGGTTTCCTGCTCAATACCTCGTAAATTGACGGATTGATCGGCAGAATTCTACTTCTCAAAGTATCGGTACTTTCTCAAGACTTGACTAAATTTTTATTAAGTTTTGATTAAGGAGCGTAAAAATAGTTTTTATGTTTTGTTCTTCTCCTCAACCAGTGCTTTCAAGGGTTTAATGACCATGGCTCAATTTTCTCCCTGGGTTCTGCCCGCCGATCCCCATCACGCCGCCTTTGTGGCCCCCAATGCAACGGTGATTGGTCAGGTGATCCTCGCGGAAGGTAGCAGTATTTGGTATAACGCGGTAGTACGAGGTGATGTCGAACAAATTCAGATTGGAGCCTACAGTAATGTTCAGGATGGAGCCATCATTCACGGTGATCCCGGACAGATAACCGTTTTGGAGGAGTTTGTTACCGTCGGCCATCGAGCGATTATTCATGGTGCCCACATTGAACGGGGAGCCTTAATTGGGATGGGGGCGATCGTGTTAGATGGGGTGAGGGTGGGAGCCGGTAGCATTATCGGGGCCGGAGCCGTTGTCACTAAATCTGTCCCGCCGCGATCGCTGGTGAAGGGAGTCCCCGGCAAAGTGTTAGGGGAAGTGACCGAAGAACAGGTCGCCGAACTTATCCACCACGCCCAACGCTATAGCCAACTGGCCCTAGCCCATGCCGGAAAAAGCCTCGATACTGGATTCACAAGCGGACAGCATTAAGATATAACTAAAAGAATCAAAAATCTTTAAGTTCTTTTAAGTAAATTTGGGAAGGTGACACTATGGATTGGCGCATTTTAGTCGTTGTGGCTCCGTTAGGTATTGCGGCGGCTTGGGCCTTGTTTAATATCGGTGCGGCGGCCCTAAGACAATTACAAGAAGTTCTGAGTCGGGAAAGCTAGACGGAATTGCCGCTATTGGATTGCACCCTTACTTTGATTGAGTGTTCACGCTAAACCGATTGTTCTCTTTGGGGGGCAGTCGGTTTCCCTTTAGCTTTTTTGTTGGGTTATGCACCGACCAAATTCTCTACGGCTTCTTTGGGATTGGGGACGACAAGTCTTGCAAGTGTCCCTGATGGATCGCTATCTGACGATGCAATTAATTCCGCCGTTTTTATTTAGCGTGGGGTTGGTCGCCACTTTAGGGGTTGCGATCGGGTATCTCTCCGACTTGTCCAATAAAATTGTGGAACGTCGTTTACCCCTTTGGCAAGCGGCGGAAATTTTGTTGTTAAAAATCCCTGAGTTTGTTGCCTATGCGTTACCGATTTCGGTGATGTTGACGACCTTGATGACCTATGGCCGTTTGAGTAGTGATAGTGAATTAATTGCCCTCCGGTGTTGTGGGGTGAGTTTATGGCGGTTAACGATGCCGGCTTTGTTGTTAAGTGTTTGGGTTACGGGGGCGACCTTTGGGTTAACGGAATGGATTGTGCCCCACGCCAATTATCAGGTCACTTCAATTCTGGTGGATACGATTAAGGAAGAACATACTTTTTGGCATAACAAAGATATTTTTTACCCGGAATTTGAAGAGGTAACATTGGCCAATGGGGAAAAGGTGCGTCGTTTAAAGCGTTTAGTCTATGCAGAGAAATTTGATGGCAAAAAAATGAAGGATTTAACGGTGCTTACCTGGTCAAATAATAATCTCAATCAGATTGTGATTTCTGATCAAGCGACCTGGAATGCCAAGGCAAAACAGTGGGATTTTTTTAATGGGACGTTGTATAAGTTAGCTTCGGATGCCTCCTATCGGGAAGCCTTACCCTTTGATTATCGTCAATTAGCTTTACCTAAAACCGCCTTTGATTTTGCGTTGCAGGGGCGTGATCCCTACGAAATGAATATTCGGGAAGCTCGTCAATATATGCAAATTCTTAGGTTGATTGGAGATACCAAGAAATTAAATTTTTTTGAAGTCAGAACGGAGCAGAAAATTGCCTTTCCCTTTGTCTGTGTTGTCTTTGCTTTAGTCGGTTCTGCTTTAGGTTCTCGCCCCCAACAAATTAGTCGCGCCACCAGTTTTGGGCTATGTATTGTAATTATTTTTGCCTATTATCTCATTGCTTTTTTTGCCGGGAGTTTGGGGATGGCGGAGGTGGTTTCTCCGGCGATCGCCGCCTGGTTGCCCAATGGGATCGGGTTAGGCATAGGGGTTTGGTTACTTTATCAATTTAACCAGGGTTGAAGGGGTTAACTTTCCTTTTGACCCAAAATTTGTTTACATAAATGGAGATATTTGCTTAATTCTCCCTATAACCGCGTGAAAAAGATCCCGCCCGTTGATCTAACCCGTCAGTATCAAGTTATTGAAGCTGAAGCCAATGCCGCCGCGATCGCGGTTTTACGTTCAGGGTATTACATTGGTGGCCCCAGGGTGACAGAGTTTGAACAAGCCTTTGCGGAGTATGTGGGAACGGCGCACGGGATCGGCTGTAATTCGGGGACGGACGCGCTTTACCTGTCGTTGTTGGCGTTAGGGATCGGGGCTGGGGATGAGGTGATTACCTCGGCCTTTACCTTTTTTGCGACGGCGGAAGTGATTAGTTTGACGGGGGCCACACCGGTCTTTGTGGATATTGATCCCCAGACGTTTAATTTAGATCCTCGGTTAATGGAAGGGGCTATTACCCCCCGGACGAAAGCGATTATGCCCGTTCATCTTTTTGGCCAGCCGGTGGATATGACCCAGGTGATGGCGATCGCCGATCAGTACCAGTTAGCGGTGATTGAAGATTGCGCCCAGGCAACGGGGGCGACCTGGCAAGGCCAGCCGGTGGGTAGTTTTGGGGTAGCCGGGGCCTTTAGTTTTTTCCCCACCAAGAATTTAGGGGGTTGTGGCGATGGGGGAGCAATTACCTGTCAGACCGATGATCTGGCGGCCACGCTCCGCATGATTAAAGAACACGGCAGTCGGCAACGCTACTATCACGAGGCGATCGGGGTCAATAGTCGTTTAGATGCCCTGCAAGCGGCCATTTTAAGTGTGAAGTTACCCTACCTGGATGCTTGGAACGACCAACGCCGTCAATTAGCCCATTATTATCACCAACTGTTAGCACCGCTCCCGGACATTATTTTACCGGAGGAAATTGCGGGGGGTAAGCACGTTTGGAATCAATACACCATTCGGATTCCGGCGACAACCGGGGGGGAATCTCGCCAACGAGATCAAGTGCGCGAAACTCTCCAGGCTCAAGATGTGATCGCCATGATTTATTATCCCGTGCCGTTACATCTGCAATCCGTTTACCAGGGCTTAGGTTACGCGCCGGGTTCTCTGCCCCATACTGAACAAGTGGCCCAGGAAGTGCTGTCATTACCCCTATTTCCCGGTATGACCCCAAGGGAGCAGGAACAGGTGGTAGCCGCCCTCAAAACCAGTTTGGGCTATTAGAGATCAACTCTTTTCAGGGGAACCGGGCCAAAGCGAAGACTGAACCCTATCTCCTTAGTCATTCTCCCTGACCGTGCTAAAATTGCCATCCTATTCGATTTTCTGACTCCTTAATGGTTAATTCAACCAACTCTACTCCCTTGCCCTGGTTAAAGGCGATCGGGAAAATTCCGTTGTTGATTAGTCTTGGTTTGCTGGTGTTTCTATTAACCCTGGGGCCAGGGATTGCGTCAAACCGGGAAGTGACCCTAGACACGGCCATTCTGAAATTCTTACATCAAGTGATTCCTGCAAGTTGGGATCAAGTTTTTATTCTGATCTATAAAGTTACGGGTAAAGAAGTCACGGCTATCTTGATTCTGGGTTCCCTAATCTTTGCCCTAAGCAAACGTTATTGGGCCGAAGCTAAATGTTTAGCCTTTGCGACCCTGGGGATTTTATTAGTTATTGACCAGGGATTTAAACCCTTTTTTAATCGGTTACGTCCTGGCACCTTTGATGCTAATTTAGCCAGTTTGGTAGATGTGGATGGTAAAAGTTTTCCTAGTGGCCATGCGGGGGGCAGTCTCGTTTTTTATTTTTATATGGCGTTTGTGTTATCAGCCCATTTTCCCCAATATCGTCAACTGATTTATCTGGCCGCTACCGTTTGGGTCGGGTTAGTGGGGTTGAGTAGTATGTATTGTCGAGTGCATTGGCCCAGTGACATTGTGGCGGGTTATAG
>JAYKIP010000348.1:0-5689 GCA_035286205.1 Merismopediaceae cyanobacterium | reverse complement strand
ATATGAGTCAGTAGCAAAATTAATCTGTGGATTAGTAAGACTTAGAATAGGTACGCTGATTTTAAACAGTGTAAAGTCGAGGGAATCAGGGCAGACAATAGAGGTTCTGATGACTCATAGTTTTCCGCCCAAATCGGGTTTAGGAGTCTGAAACCCTTGTAAACTCGATGTTGTACTCTGAAAGCGTACTCCGTCCAAGATTTGCTATACTGCTTACTATGCCTTGGTTCCGAGTTTTTGGAGATGTCTATTGGATTCCGACAGAATTTCAGGAAAAATTTTTAAGAAATCATGCTGATATTTTAGAAAATCCTCAGAACTTACTGTGGCGGCAGGCAGAAAAAATATTAGGGACTGAATTAAGAGATAGAGTAATTGCCAACATAACAGAAAAAGGCGAAATATTTTTCCGAGAAAATTTCACTCTTGCCGATGATGAATTGGACAAGCTGACTCTCCTAAAACTGCACTTTTCAGAAATTTTTTCACCCTAGAGCGGATAGGAGCCGCCAAATTTTCGATATACTAACAATATTGTTTTTTTGATTGATGGTGAGGAGTCTTTTCCCATGCGTAACACATTAGGGTTTACTGCGATCGCCTTGACGCTGGTGCTTGCCCTAGCCCCCAAAGCCTTAGCTGAGACCGTTCTGGAAAAAATTGCGAGAACTGGGGAATTAAATGCCGCGACCCGTTCCGATGCGGTTCCCTTTGGTTTTCTCGATGAAAAAGGCAAACTAGATGGTTATGCAGTAGATTTAATTGGTCTCGTGCAAAAAGAAGTGGAAAAGAAACTGAATAAAAAAGTTAAACTTAACTTAAAAGATATTAAAATCAGCGATCGCTTTAAAGTCATCGAAAATGGTAGTAGTGATTTAGTCTGTGAAGCCACTACGATTACCAATGAACGGTTAGAGCGGGTTAATTTTTCTATTCCTTTCTTTATTTCAGGCGCACAATTTCTGCTCAAAAAAGAGAACGAAAAAAGCTTTAATGTGAATGGTACCTTAGCCGATATTCCCATTGCCTATCTGGACAACACCACCACCTACGAAATTATTCCCCAAATCTATCCTTTGGCTAAATGGGTTCCTGTTAAAAATCGTCAGGAAGGAATCGCCAAACTCAAACAAGGCACGGTCAAAGCCGTCGTCAGTGATGGCATTCTTTTAGTGGGAGAATTAGTCAAAGAAGGCGGTAATCCCAAGAATTTTGTCTTAACCCCTAAACAACCCATTACCTCTGAATTGTATGGTTGTATCTTGCCGAAAGGCGATCAAGCCTGGAAAGAATTAGTGGATTCTGTGGTGGCCAGTCCCGCGAACCATGACCTCCAATCCGAATGGTTTGATGTGGATGGTAGTAAGTTTCCTTACTTAGTTCGTACCGAACGTTAACCTCTGCTATTATGACTGTTCCTAGGGCGTGTCTCTGCGCCCCCTCTTTATCGGTTTTAAGCTATGTCTTTTGTTGGTTTACATATTCACAGCGACTATAGTTTATTAGACGGGGCTTCTCAGTTACCGGACTTAATTGACCGGGCGATTGAATTAGGAATGCCGGCGATCGCCTTGACGGATCACGGGGTCATGTACGGGGCGATCGAATTACTCAAAGTCTGTCGTAATAAAAATATTAAACCGATTATCGGTAATGAAATGTACGTCATTAATGGCGATATTGAAGAGAAGAAAAAAAACCGTCGTTTTCATCAAATTGTTCTGGCAAAAAATACCCAGGGTTATAAAAATCTTGTCAAATTAACTACTATTTCTAACCTCAAAGGCATTCAAGGTAAAGGTATTTTTGCCCGACCCTGCATTAACAAAGAATTATTAATCCAATACCATCAAGATTTAATTGTCACCAGTGCTTGTCTAGGAGGAGAAGTGCCCCAGGCGATCCTTGCCGGTGATCTGTCCAGGGCGATCGCCGTAGCCAAGTGGTATAAAGATCTATTTGGAGAGGATTATTACCTCGAAATTCAGGATCATGGCTCCAAAGAAGACCGTATTGTTAATACCAATATTGTCAAAATTGCCAAAAAACTAGGCATTAAATTAGTGGCTACTAATGATTCTCACTTTATTTCCTGTAATGATGTGGAAGCTCACGATGCCCTTTTGTGTATCCAAACTGGCAAATCTATTATTGACGAAAAAAGACTGCGTTACAGTGGCACCGAATATCTCAAATCCGCCGAAGAAATGCGTTTACTATTTCGGGATCATCTAGATCCGGCGATTATTGAAGAAGCGATTCAAAATACCTTAGAAGTGGCCGAAAAAGTTGAACCCTATAAAATTTTAGGGGAACCCCGTATTCCCAATTATCCCGTTCCTCCTGGTCATACTCCCGATACCTATGTAGAAGAAATTGCCTGGCAAGGATTACTCGATCGCATGAAATGTAAATCCCGCCAAGAAGTCGCTGAAGTCTATCGTGAGCGATTGGAATATGAGTTAAAAATGTTACAACACATGGGCTTCTGTACCTATTTTTTAGTGGTATGGGATTACATTAAATATGCCAGGGATCACGGAATTCCAGTGGGGCCGGGACGGGGATCGGCGGCAGGCTCGTTAGTCGCTTACTGTATGAAAATTACCAATATTGATCCGGTGCATCACGGTTTATTATTTGAGCGATTTTTGAACCCAGAACGGAAATCCATGCCCGATGTGGATACGGATTTTTGCATTGAACGACGGGATGAAATGATTAAATATGTCACCGAAAAATATGGAGAAGCGAACGTTGCTCAAATCATTACCTTTAACCGTATGACTTCTAAGGCGGTGCTAAAAGATGTGGCTAGGGTGTTAGATATTCCCTACTCGGAATCGGACAAAATGGCGAAGATGATCCCCATTTCTCGTGGTAAGCCGACCAAATTAAAGGTGATGATTTCTGATGAAACCCCGGAACCTGCTTTTAAGGAACGGTATGATCGAGACCCTACTATTCACCACTGGATTGATATGGCCATGCGGATCGAGGGAACCAACAAAACCTTTGGGGTTCATGCGGCGGGTGTGGTTATTTCATCGGAACCCTTAGATGAAATTGTGCCGTTGCAGAAAAATAATGATGGGGCAGTTATTACCCAATATTTTATGGAAGATTTAGAGTCTTTAGGTCTTTTAAAAATGGACTTTTTAGGCTTAAAAAATTTAACCACTTTACAACGTACCATTGAGCTTATTCAAGAAAACCAGGGGCTAAAATTAGATTTAGATGAATTACCCCTAGCCGAACGTAAGGCGTTAAATATTGTGGCAAAGGGCAGTATCAAAAAGTTACCCGACGATGTGAAGAAAACCCATAAGTTGTTAGAAGATGGTGATTTAGAAGGCATTTTTCAGCTAGAGTCCCAGGGCATGAAGCAGATCGTGCGGGATTTAAAACCGTCCGGTATTGAAGATATTTCTTCGATTTTAGCGCTCTATCGTCCCGGCCCCCTAGATGCAGGCTTAATTCCCATTTTTATCAATCGAAAACATGGTCGAGAACCGATTTCTTATCAACATCCTTTGTTAGAGAATATTTTAAATGAAACCTACGGTGTATTATGCTTACCCAAAGGCACACTCATTAATCAACCGAATGGCATTTGCAAGCCGATTGAAGAAATTAAATCAGGGGATCTAGTGCTAACCTCCGACGGGAAAAAAGTGTGGCCTGCTCCAGTTGCTAAACAATGGGCAAGCGGTATTAAACCTATTTTGAAAATTACCCTGTCTAGTGGAACCGTTATTTTTTCAGGGTATGAGCATCGCTTTTTAACGCCCAATGGAGATTGTTTGGCTAAAGATTTACAACCAATTTCATTACAAAAATCTCTATCCAGTCATTGTTCGCAATTATATGAAAGCTATCCGGATGCCTTCGCACAAGATTCATTGCTCAAATTAGTGAATGTTGTCTCCATAGAAGAGGCAGGAGAAGCGGAATGTTTTGATCTGGAAATGCTAGATCAATCATCTCCCTACTTTTTAGCGAATGGGATTGTGACTCATAACTGCTATCAGGAACAGATTATGAAAATGGCCCAGGATTTGGCAGGCTATTCTCTGGGAGAGGCTGATCTATTGCGGCGAGCAATGGGGAAAAAGAAAGCCTCAGAAATGCAAAAACATAGGGATATGTTCATTGATGGGGCCATGAAAAATGGGGTGGCCAAACATATTGCAGAAAATTTGTTTGAGCAGATGGTTAATTTTGCGGAATATTGTTTAAGTTATGAGACCCTCCTTTTCACCGTTGAATATGGCCCCTTGCCAATTGGTAAAATTGTAGCGGAACAAATTCCTTGCCAGGTTTATACGGTGGATCACCATGGCTTTATTTATACCCAGGCGATCGCCCAATGGCATGACCGGGGGAATCAGGAAATTTTTGAATACGAATTAGAAGATGGTTCTGTTCTTCGGGCAACAGCGGATCATAAATTTATGACCACAACGGGGGAAATGGTTCCGATTAATACCATCTTTGAACAGGGCTTAGAATTAAAGTCCGTTAAGCTTAATCCGGTAGAAGCTTTAAGCGCGTCAAGAAAACCTTAATGAGGACTAGGGGCATAACGCACGGGAATGCCGGTTTGCTGTTGCAGTTCCTGGGCTAAGGTTTCCAGAATTTGACGACTCACACATTTTAATTGACGTAATTGTTCAACGGGCAATTTTTCACCAAAATGATTTCCCCGACCACTTAATTCGCGCTTGATGGGCTTGGGACGAGTGGGAGTATTTAATTGGATTTCGCGGGGTTTTAATTGATTAACCAAGGCGACATAATCCCGTTGATTTTGCGCTGACCAGGGTGACAATAACATGGTTTGTAGGGAAAATTCTCCCGGAAATTCCTGGGAAAATTGCTGAATACCGGCGATCACTTCGTTGAGATGAATCCCGTCCGTTGGCCGATTGACCCGTCGCAGTAAATCCTCGCTAATACCGTCTAATTTTACCGAAACTTTATCCGCTAAACTGAGGGCTTGTCTGACTTGAGGATCGCCTAATTGCGTAGCATTGGTTAAGACTAAAATGGGTTTGTGGGTGAGGGTTTTAATACCTTGTAAAATGTCTTCTAAATTTAAGGCTAAGGTGGGTTCTCCACTGCCACTGAGGGTAATAATATCCACCTCCCAGGGAGCCAGATCGGCTAATTCTTGCAAAATGGTTTGGGTGGGAATAAAGACCTGGCGTTCCCGGCTAATGGTTTCAATTTCCCCCAGTTGACAATAAACGCAATTAAAGGAACAGGTTGAGACGGGGCCAATGGGATCAATTCCTAGCGATCGCCCATACCGCCAGGAGAGAACGGGGCCATAGACCGTCGAAAAAGTGGGAAGGGTTGTCATAGAGCATCTCGACTATTTCCTTCATTCTATCTACAACACCCTTTGGGGATAATTTTAAGAGGAAAAAACTGCTAATACGGCGAGAACCGCACTCAGGAGATAAAACATTCCCACAATTTGCGTTTCTGCCCAACCACTTAACTCGAAATGGTGATGCAGGGGGGCCATTTTTAACAGACGTTTCCCTTTGCCGTCGGGGCCTTTTGTGGCTTTGTAATAACTCACCTGGGCAATCACTGAGAGGGTTTCTGCGACAAATAACCCACTCACCAATAGTAAGCCCCAAATATTGCCACTGAGAATGCCGATCGCCGCTAAACTGCC
>JAYKIP010000347.1:0-3214 GCA_035286205.1 Merismopediaceae cyanobacterium | reverse complement strand
TCAATGGGTTCTTTTTCATCGGCGACTCGGAACCAATTAAAGAAGTAATCCCAACTGGCACAACTGCTCCCGACTTTGGTTTCTAGGGCATTGGAGAGGATGCAAAAGCCGTTGTAGTGAAAGAGTTGGGGAATGTCGTTTTTATAGTTGTTGAGGTTGTCGTCGTAGGCGGTACGGAGTTTTACATCGGCGTTTTTGAGTTCAATGAAAACGAGGGGGATGCCGTTGATATAGAGGATGACATCGGGGCGGCGATATTGGGCTTTTGGGATGCGGCCAGTGGCTTTGATCCACAGTTGGGAGACGGCGAGGAATTGGTTATTTTCGGGTTGTTTGAAGTCTATGGGGCGGACTAGGGCGGTTTGTTTTTTGCCATGCTGGTCTTGATATTCGACGCTGACTCCATCCCGAATGAAGGAATACACTTCCCGGTTGGCTTTGATGTCGTTCATGGCGGCCCGACGTTGGGCAATGACTTCGACTACTTCGGTAATGACTTTTTCGGGAATGTCTGGGTTTAGCCGTTGGCAGGCCTGGTGGAGTCTATCCCGTAGCACTACGTCCCGTTTGTCAGTGCGATTTGACCCGTCGTTGAGGTCGTCGGGGTTAGCGGTGTAGCAGTTGAGGGTTTGGTAGGGGTGGCGGGTCTGAAGTTGGTGGAGGAGGTCTTGCTCGATGTCGTCTTCAGAAATAAAGTTTTTGACCATTGGCTTTATTGCATGGAGGGAAGAAATTCAATGTCTAGGTTTTCGACGGATAGTTTGCCGGAGATTAAGCGGGGAAGTAGGGCATTTTTTGTTTTCTCAAGATTGTTGTTTGATATGCTTAAAGATTCAATTTGTTTAAAGATTGGTATTGTAATTTTATTGAATTCATCTAAAACATACTGATTAGGCTTAAGAATTTTTAGCTTCTGAAAAACCCCTTTTGATAATTCTGGGAAAGTTGCACCACTAGAAATCAATTCAAAATGAGATTTGCTCAATTTAAGCCAGTGGTATAAGTAAGTGATTGGATATTGTTCATTAGGAATGCAAGAAATAAATCCTTGATTTGTGCAAGCAGGCATTGTATTGATTCCAATGGCTCCGATAGTAGCTCGGCTAGTCATCATAATCGAATAAGCTGGGAAAATTTTTGCTGAACTATTTGCTAATCCTTCTTGATTACACTTCATTCCTGATTCGCTAAGAAAAATGCTATTTGAACCAGTTATATCTGAAGGAGTAAACCAGTTTATATTACCTTCTTTCCAATAATTGGCATTATCTTTTGAAGGAGTTCCACCGCCAAGATATTTAAACGCTTTCTGTATTTTTTCAGTTTCCCAACCTTTAGGAATACCCTTTTCAAACTCAGTATTTTGCCAGCCAGGGAAGCGGAAGCGCACAAACCATTCTCGATAGATTTCCTCCGCCATTTTTTCTAATAGGGCAATTCGTTGTTTATTGATTTCTATTAGGTCATCGTAGGCAGAAAGGATAGCGGCGATTTTTTTCTGGATTGGTAAGTCAAACTTAATAAGTGGGAGATTACGAATCATCTCTAAGCTTAGGAAGCCTTGGGCTACACCGCTCTTAATTGCCTCAACAGCCAACTGAAAAGGTCTTGAAGTCATGTAGTAATATAGATAATTTGAATCAAGTTCACTACCTGGTCTTAAAATAGCCACACTGCTAGAAATGCCGAATTTATCGTTTTGTTTAACAATGTATGGTGTTCCAATTGATCCTATGATTCCAAAAACTACATCACCAGGCTCAGGCTTAACAAGAGCAGAGCGACCTTTATTAAAGAACTTTTCATAGTCGGAAGAACTTATAAAATCAACCTTCGATAAGTCTAATCCTGTTGATTTAAAATTTTTAGATGTTAAGTATAAGATTCCTTGATCTTCTCTCCGAATGCTTGCATGTGCACCATCTCCCACAAGGCAAAAATCTTTAATTCTTTTGTCAAAAATCACTGTGGAAGATTTCATCTAATACTCTCCTTTGCTTCTTTTAATTTATAAAAAATACCTTATTTTGTGGCTTGAAATTAATTTAATGACGCATAAATTTTACGCAAAAGTTTTACTTTTTCGAGGACGGCCCCCCTTTTTCCCATTCTCACGGGACGATCGCCGTTTAGCATCAGAAGTTCGTTTTCCCCCTTGACGGCCAATCTCCGCCATCCAAGCCTTAGTGCCGAAAACACCTTGAACCAAACCCAAAACACTAAAATCCGCATCAAGACTGGGCCAATGGACACTTAACCCCGCCCGATCCAGCCAAACATCCCTTAACTGCTCCACCGTCGCCCCCCGTAAACCCTGAATTAAATCTGGCGGTACAGCAAACAGTGACCCATTGGTGAAATGAAAGACCATTAAATCCTGATCTGCATCATATTCAACCTCAGAGGCACAAGGGCCAGCCTTTTCCTCGGCGATCGCCGCCTCCTTAGCTTCGGCTATCTGGTCAGCTAGGGCATCCTCACTTAAATCTAGTGTCCAATTACGCGCCATGAATCCGGTTCCACTCCTGTAAAAATAATTCTTGATTTTCAGCCACCAGTCTTAGAGCATTTTTTATATCCCGATTGTTGATGCTGGGGTGAACTGTTACCAACGAAGGAGCCTGATCCTCCGAACCTAGATTGATCTTAATCCCTGGCTGATTTTTGGAGCCTTTACGACCCACAAAAATATGAACATGGGCAGGAACATGATCGTTGGTGTAGATGTAAACAGTTAAGCCATTTTGCTGGTCTTCAAATATTTTGGGCATGACTAATCAGGGGATAAACTCAGAATAACCTAAGTGGTTAGGTTTATTCAATCCCCCTCATCACTGCCAGCCAAAGAATCCACATTTCGGGTAATCACCTCCCCAAGGGCGATCGCTGTCTCATTAAGAGCCGATAACTGCTGATTCATTTGCAGAAGATCCGCTAAAAACTCCTCCTCCGTCTTGCCATCCTCCTCGATGACCACCCCCACATAACGCCCCGGATTAAGGGAATAATCCTGTTCCTTCACCTCCTCCAAGGTCGCCAACTTACATAACCCCGTCATATCCTCATAACAAGCCTGGGGAAACCGCTCCTGTAACCATTGGATATGTAAAAAGAACTGCTCCGATGCCTTAACCTCCTGGTGGAGTTTGTTTAATGCCTCTTTCAGCTTTTTAGTATCTGGGGTAGTTGTAACTCGCTTACCATCGGCGATCGC
>JAYKIP010000346.1:0-4888 GCA_035286205.1 Merismopediaceae cyanobacterium | reverse complement strand
TAAATGTTGGGAATGGGGTTTAGTCGGCTCTAGCATTTAGGCAATTTCATGGCCGGCCGCTGTAATTGCCTCTCGCATAACGGATTCCGGTAAGGTGGTGTCAATGGTGACGATTTTAGTGGCCACTTCTACTGTGACTTGAGCTTGGGAGTCTTTATGATGAATTGCCTGGGTGACGGCATTGGCACAACTTTCGCAGGCGATTGAAGGAACTTTAAGGGTAATCATATTAGCCATCCTTTTCGGTAAAAACTGAGACAAAAAGCAAGCATATCTTACGGGATTTTATAGACAATATTACAGAGAAGAAATCTATTCCCAATGGAGTTGGGACGCTTCTACGCCTAACTCGCGCTTAATTTTAGCATCCTTTTCAAACCAAGCGATAATCTGTTCCGGGGTTAACTCGGTGATCGGGGTTGCGGTGGACTCGCTAATTAACTGTAAAAGTCGCAGGGAAGAAATAGTTAAACGGGTGAGAAATTTTTCCGGTTGGCTTAGGAGAGCGGCATCTACGGCGGCAGATTCCGAGGGAGTTAAAAAAGCTGGATTTTGGGACTCTAACATAAAATTTAAACCTTGTTAAACGGTTAATCAACCCTAACGTTTCATGGCTCTGGCCATATCCCGCTCGTCCTGACGACGCTTGAGGGTTTCCCGTTTATCGTGTAATTTTTTCCCTCGGCCTAAACCCACTAAAACCTTAACTCGGCTACCCTTAAAATACATTTTGAGGGGGATCAGGGTTAACCCTTTTTGTTCCACCTGACCGATTAATTTGCGAATTTCTTTGCTATGGAGTAACAAACGACGGGTGCGACGGGGATCGTGGTTAAAATACTGACTGCTGGCTTCGTAGGGAGAAACATGAACATTAATCAGCAATGCCTCTCCGTTACGGATTAGTACATAGCCATCCCGTAAATTAACCTTACCCGCCCGAATAGACTTAACCTCCGTCCCCTTGAGTTCGATCCCAGCTTCGTAGGTCTCAAGGATTTCGTAGAGGTGTCTTGCCTGACGGTTATCACTGATGAGTTTAACCGCTTCGTTTTGATTAGTCATAGGTTTATCATCTTAACACTTTGATTGCGAAGAATCGTCGTTCCTGGGGCAAAACGGGATAACCGGTGGGTCAAAAAGGTGTAATTTAGCCGATTTGGTGTACTTTGAGAGAGATATTTTCCTTTCTTGTCATCCCTCGCAGTATGGAAATTCCTTTTTCTCAACTTTTGTTTAATGGTATTACGGTCGGGAGTATTATCGCCCTGGCGGCGGTGGGATTAACGTTGACCTGTGGTATTTTGCGACTCTCGAATTTTGCCCATGGGGATTTTATGACCCTGGGTGCTTACTTGACCTGGGTGGCGAATATCAATGGCGTTAATCTTTGGCTGTCCATGGGGTTGGGAATGGGGGGAACCATCCTGGCGATGTTGCTTTCAGAATGGCTCCTCTGGAAACCGATGCGCGATCGCCGAGCCAGTTCTACCACATTAATTATTATTTCCATTGGTTTGGCGTTGTTTATTCGGAATGGCATTTTGCTGGTTTGGGGGGGAGAAAACCAAAATTATCAGGGGCCGGTCATCCAAGCCCAGGAGTTTTTGGGGCTGAAGTTGGAATATAACCGGTTATTGGTGATTGGGATGGCGATCGCGGCGATGATTGCGCTACATTTTCTGCTCCAGAAAACCAAAATTGGCAAAGCGATGCGGGCGGTGGCGGACAATGTGGATCTGGCGAGGGTATCTGGTATTAATGTGGAATGGGTGGTGATCTGGACGTGGATTATTACCGCCGTGTTAACCGCGTTAGGGGGTTCCATGTTTGGGTTAATTACGGCCTTGAAACCCAATATGGGCTGGTTTTTGATTTTGCCGATGTTTGCTTCGGTGATTTTGGGCGGTATTGGCAATCCCTACGGGGCGATCGCCGGGGGTCTGATTATTGGGGTGGCTCAGGAAATTAGTGTGCCTTGGTTTGGCCCGGAATATAAGGTAGGTGTGGCCCTGTTGTTAATGATTGGGATTCTCTTAATCCGTCCCCAGGGGCTATTTAAAGGAACGGTTTAGATTAAGCACTACCCTTGCCAGAGAAAAGAGCGATCGCCGGGAACCACTTCTCCAATGACATAGGCCGCCAGGGATTGGGACGTAAACCAGTCCAGGGTCGCAGATACCGCAGAGGGAGGCACTAAAACCACAAAACCGACTCCGAGGTTAAAGGTTTCTAACATCGCCGTTTCAGGAACACTCCCCGCCTGGGCTAACCATTGAAAAATCGGCAAAATTTCCCAGCTATCTTTTTTTACGACAATACTCTGGCCCTGGCCCAAACAACGGGGTAAGTTTTCCGGTAAACCGCCCCCCGTAATGTGAGCCATGGCGTGGAAGGGTAAGCCAGCTTTTAAGCCCCCTAAAATTGGTTGTCCATAGAGCCGCGTCGGTTGTAACAGGACTTCGCCTAAAGATTGCCCCCCTAACCCATCCGGACAATCTTGATAACGGAAACCGTTACTGTCCATAATTTTTCGCACCAGACTAAACCCATTGCTATGCACCCCACTACTGGGTAAGGCGATCGCCACATCCCCAGTCTGCACCTGGGAACCATCTAAAATTTGACTTTTTTCCACAATCCCCACACAAAACCCCGCCACATCGTATTCTCCCACGCCATAAAAGCCCGGCATTTCCGCCGTTTCCCCGCCCAATAACGCACAGCCCGTTAAGCGACAACCTTCCACAATGCCTGACACCACCTCCGCTAACTGTTGAGGCTCTAGCTTCCCGGTCGCCAAATAATCTAGGAAAAATAACGGCTCTGCTCCAGAAGTCAAAATATCATTGACACACATGGCCACCAGATCAATACCGATCGTATTGTGACACTGCATTGCCTGGGCAATCTTTAACTTCGTGCCAACGCCATCCGTTCCCGACACTAACACCGGTTGCCGATAGCCCTGGGGAATTTCAAAGAACCCGCCAAATCCCCCTAGACCTCCCAATACCCCCGGACGAAATGTACTTTCCACCCCTTGGCGAATCTGCTCGACAAAATTACGTCCTGCGACCACATCTACGCCAGCGTCCCGGTAGTCCATATTGCCCCTCAAAAGTTGAAAATAACAGTTTAAAAGTAACGAACGGCTTGATCTTGTTCCATGCTAAGGTTCAACGGGGAAATCCCTCAAGCAGACCGGCTAGAAATCCCAGACTTTGTTCAGGAATTGATATGACCTAGGGCTTTGATAAGTTTTTTTAATCCTATCCTGTCCCGCGATCCCCAGAATTCTGACTTTTTCCCCATCGCAATAGATAATAATTTTGAGAGATAAGCAGACGATATGATTGGATTTTTTGATATTTGAGAAGGTAACTCCGTGATGAAAGATACCACGCCTATCCGTAAATATACGTAATCCCCAGAAAAACGCCACTTTTTTCTCTGGCTAAGGCGATCCTCACATCGTCTAAGTTTAGGCTAGGTTCCCCCTTTGCTAAGGGGTAGGGTTATCTTTTATACAAAGATTTTAAGAAAGGGTAGGAATTATATTGTTTTTAACTTGGATGAGTCAAGCAATATTGGAATGTTTAATTCGTAGTCCGGTAAACGATAACGAATATCGAGGTATTCCCCAAAAGTCCCATGCTAATCTGTAGCGAATTGATACAAATTGTGAATTTTTCATCAATTTCTCTTACCCTCCTCGGTCAGCGATTAACGGTTTCTTGTTTTTGCTGGTTGACCCCTGCTCAGAAAGTCTAGCCCGCAACGACAGTCTGTTCTTGCTTTCCCGTCGTCCGAATTCCCTGTAATTTATGAAGAAACCCATGAAGAGTGGATTAACCGTCACTGCCCTAGTTACTGCTTTCGGTACCGGATTATTTTTGGTGAATAGTCCTGCCCGAACCCTAGCTTCTAGCCCAGATAACGCTTCCACCCCTGCATTGGCGACAACCTCCTCAACGGACAATCTTGCTGTTAATTCTAATTCAACGGATTTAAGTGATTCAACGAATCCCACGACGGCAAGTGATGTAACCAATGCTCTGCCGGCTCCCCGGTTCTTGGACATCCGTAGCTCCCAAAATACGGCGATCGCCTCGGTGATTCCCCACGCTTGGCAAGGAAACCGTTTAGGCGTAACGGTGCGGGTCAAAAATATTCCCATTGTGACGGTATTGGGCAGTGTGGAAGAGTTACAAGCGGCGGCCCAACAACAACCGATTACCGCCCCGAATAGTGCCATGGCTCGTGCCCAGGCGATCGCGGATCAATTCAATCAGTTGGCCCAAGACCCCAGTTTTGATGCAAAAACAATTACCGTGGCCTACGATAAAGCTCAACGTCTCTACCATATTCAGGTCAAAGGTCGGGATATTCTCCGCTTAGATGCTCAGACGGTCTTACCGGATCAAACGCGTCTCTCGGCCAAAAATGCGCTACAAATGACCAATCGTTTACGACGGGTGATGGGAGATGCTCCGGCCTTAACGGCGATCGCCAATGCGCCAGTAGATGCCCAGCAACCAATTACCGGCACAAGTAATCTAGGAGATTCGGGAGAAGCGACCCTACGACAACGGATTCGCGGCGGCATTGCCTCTTGGTATGGGCCGGGTTTCCATGGTCGGCGCACGGCTAACGGTGAACGTTACAATCAACACGGTTTAACGGCGGCCCATAAAAGTTTACCCTTTGGCACGCGGGTTTTAGTGACCAATCTGGTCACCGGGCGATCGGTGATGGTTCGCATTAATGACCGGGGCCCCTTTATCCGAGGACGAGTGATTGATTTATCCGCCGGGGCGGCGAAGGCGATCGGGGTTTATGGGAGGGGCACAGCCCCGGTGGCCTTAGAAGTCATCCGAGACTAATT
>JAYKIP010000345.1:0-3938 GCA_035286205.1 Merismopediaceae cyanobacterium | reverse complement strand
TGGGCCAAGGCGATCGCCCGTTGACAGCGTTCCCGTTCCTGGGTAATCGGAAAAGCCTCGATGACCTGTTCGGGACGTTTGAGGGATTGAATGAACGCTAAATACAGGGAATAACCGACAATCACATCGGCCTGCACAATGGCCACCCTTGCCGCCGGGGTCATCTGCTCTAAGGCTCCTGGCCCTAACCCCACTAACCATAATTGACCGGTGTGACCCAGATATTCCCGTTCAGCCAGGGCGATCGCCACTGTGATCCCGTAACCTGCCGGTTTTAGAATCTGTTTGGGAACGATTAACTGAGCCTCTCCGTAATGCCTAGCCGCCAATAACGCCGCCGCCTCGGCCACGCTAGGGGTTCCCACTTCCTGTTCAACCCTGGGGGAAGCCTGGGGAACTTCCACTTCCCGCAACTGTTCCGCCCGATAGAATTGCAAGGGGAAAGCCCATTCCTCCGCTAGGGCCACTAATCCCTCCTCATCGGCTTTGATTTCGATACTGGCTAATCCGGCGATCGCCTCTGTTGCTAAGTTAAAGGTCTGGCACACCTGGGTCAAAGCCTGAGCCATTAAAGCTTTAGGGGTTCCCCGCACACAACCGATACCGACCCACAAGACCCTTGGATACCATTGCACCTGGGGAATTTCTCTCTCCGTGATCGCCGGTGGATGCACGCCAATATCGAGATAGGCTTGGGGGTTGCTCTCCTCCGGCACAAGTGACCAGGCAGAATCCGGGGTTAAAGCCTGAGACCAGAATTGACTACCCGCCGTTTGTCGTACCTGCAACCGTTGACCATTGGCCGCGATCGCGCTCACCCTTGTCCAATCCCCCG
The DNA here is from genome assembly GCA_035286205.1 of Merismopediaceae cyanobacterium. Taxonomy (GTDB): domain Bacteria; phylum Cyanobacteriota; class Cyanobacteriia; order Cyanobacteriales; family Microcystaceae; genus Woronichinia. The sequence goes on along the minus strand of JAYKIP010000345.1, from coordinate 3,103 downwards.
GCCCCTTTTGCCAGCCGTAGGTTTCACCAAAAATATCCAGGGGCAGTAATCCCACCGCCTGGGAAGCTCCTGTCACAATCGGCGTTCCAGCGATTAACTGGGCAATTAACCGCGTGAGGCGATCGCCGCCGCCCTGATGACCCCCACACAAACTCATCACAAATTGACCCAGGGGATCGATCACAATCACGGCTGGATCTTGGCTTTTATCGGTCAATAACGGCGCGATTAACCGTACCACTGCCCCCGTCGCTAACCCAAAGATTAAAGTCTGGGAAGACTGCCACAGTTTTGGCACATAGTCTTTTAAGGGTTCTGAAAAAACCTGAGTCGGCAGTTGGAAGCCCGGTTGCTGGAACGAAGCCGCCAAAGAAGCCGGTAAATGTAATTCTGCCCCAATTTGCGGACACAGGGCGGTAAATAACTGGGCCGCCGGTTGGGTGGTGGCGATCGCAGCGATCGGCTGAAAAGGTTCAAATAATGTCGGGATAGGCATGGAGGCAAAGAAACGCACAGAACAGAACGTCAAAGTACGTCCCCTAAATATCCAGATCCGTCAAATTCATTTTTGAGCCATAGGTTTCAATAAATTCCCGCCGGGGAGCCACGCGATCGCCCATCAAAACCGTAAAAATCCGATCCGCTTCTGCCGCATCTTCAATTTGAATCCGTTTCAGGGTGCGGGTTTCCGGGTTCATCGTCGTTTCCCAGAGTTGATCCGGCATCATTTCCCCTAACCCTTTAAAGCGTTGGATATTGTAACTAGCATTGGCCGGAAATTGACTAATTTGCTCCTGTAATTCCCGATCCGAATAGCAATAGTAATGATTTTTACCCCGCTCTAATTTATACAGGGGAGGACAAGCGATATAGATATAACCTTGATCCACTAAATCCCGTTGATAGCGATAGAAAAAAGTTAGCAATAGGGTGCGAATGTGCGCCCCATCTACATCAGCATCAGTGTTATGAGCAAGGATACCACCAACACCACAAATAAAGTTTTCATCTTCCTGTACAGAAAAATCATAAACATATTCGCCGACAGGGGAAATTTCTTGGTTGCTTAAGACTTTTAAGCCCATTAAATCATCGCTAATAAACACAAAATCCTGAGACTTGCGTGTTGGCTTGGCTAAGTGTTGCTCAAGAGCCGGGGCTAAATGATGACGTTGCCAAATTTCACGACATTGCTCTAGCTGTTCTTTGCTACCAATCGTAATCGTAAAATAAGGCTGACGAGTTTGAATAGGAGCATCCGGTAAAGTGGAGGGTTGAAGGCTAGAGTAACTCGCAATTAAACCTAACTGAGCAAATAAGTATAGTAAACCATCTTTTAAGCAACTCGAATTAGTTGTAAAAGCTAAGTGTCCACTACTAATCGTGCCATCTCCTAAGAAATACCCTTCTAGAAATTTTAATTGTAATTCAGCTTCAAGGCTAAAAATGATATTCGGCAATTGTTTTTGATGAGCTAAATCAGCAATATTCCATGCCCTTAACAAACGAGCCGCTAAGACACTATGAAAATATAACTTAATACCTTGACTATCAGGATCGTGATAACAGCGAGGAGTTTCCCAAAACACCATCTGGATCACCTGAGTTAATTCAGGAATAAAAATTTGATCCTTTTGTCCTAAATTTAAACTCACTTGGTGCTGACTTAATGTACCTTCTGCGACATACCATCCCAAAAACCAAAGCAACTCATTCGTAATCGGCAAATAACGATTAAATGCCTTATCTACATGGGCTTGGGGGACAAGTTTAACTTGATCATCTAGGCCCATTAATTCACTGGGAGTAAAATCAGCAAATAACTTATAGTCACTCACTTCACGCCAACGGGAATTTTTACTATCATCACCATGATTCCGATAAGTTTCCAGTTTTGAAGGAAGGGTTTTATAAACAACTTGCTCATTACCTCCAATTGCTTCCAAATATTTAAGGAAATAAGGCAAAGTAGGACGATTAATACCCCGTTCCCAATGACTAACTGTAATCGGTTGTTTAACACCACAAGCACTAGCTACTTGTTTTTGAGAAATTTGGGCCGAGACACGCTGTTCAATTAAAATTTGCCAATCTTCCTTGGTTAATTCAACACGGGGCTCACTCAATAAATCAGGACGTTCTACTTTGGCTAACACCCGCTCACTCGCAACTTGTCGGACAGATTCTCCTTGTAGATAGAGAGATTGGGTTAAACCGGATTGATAAAAGGTTTTCAGTAAATCAATTCTTTTTGGAGAACTATCCGGGCGCGGTAAACGACGACTCGCCACCAACAAATCTCCTGGTTGGATTTCATTCCCTTTTTTTAGCTTGACTTGACCATTTTCATAGACAAAAATACTGTGAGAAGAAGTTACTTTTACCGAGCGATTGTAGCGAGCAGTAATGTGATACATGGCTTCTTGATGACCATGACGAATAACAGCTTTAAGAGGGCGAAAACGACTTTGGTTAGTGGTTAAATCGGTGGAAATAACTTGATAGCGTTCGGCTGTCTTTTTGCCTTCAAGACAATCATCAATGAATTGTCCAATCTTGACAAATTCTGTATTGCCTTGATCATCCATAACCAGCGTAGGTTCATCTCCTGCAACACTCATTAGCACAACCCGGTGATACCTTAGTTGCGATACATCAAAATCATCTCCTTTAATGCCTAAACCCAGAGCGGTAATAAGAGCCTGAATTTCCGTGTTTTTATAAATCTTGGCATCATCAGTTTTTTCAATATTTAAGATTTTTCCCCGTAACGGCAGAATGGCCTGAAAACGGCGATCGCGACCCTGTTTGGCCGAACCGCCGGCTGAATCGCCTTCCACAATATAAATCTCTGATTCTGACGGATCTTTACTACTGCAATCTGCTAATTTCCCCGGTAATGTAGAAGACTCTAACACCGATTTCCGACGCACTAATTCCCGCGCTCGACGAGCCGCCTCTGCCGCCTTATAAGCCTGTACCGCCTTTTCAATAATCGAATCAGCAACCTGGGGATGAAAATCTAAAAACTCCGTTAAGGCTTCCCCCACCAAAGAATCCACAATCCCCCGCACCTCTGTATTGCCTAATTTGGTCTTGGTTT
>JAYKIP010000344.1:0-3474 GCA_035286205.1 Merismopediaceae cyanobacterium | reverse complement strand
AGGGTTAAAGTCGAAGCCGATCCCGATCCCATCTGAATCCCCCCACTACTAGCCGCCCCGGCTAAAACCAATAAAACATCGGAACCCAGGGATTGAATTTGGTTTTCCGTCGCCTTTTTCACCCCCTGCCCCAACGAAGTCACCGCCACAACGGAACTAATACCGATAACCATGCCCAACATGGTTAACCCCGTGCGTAACTTATTTGTCCAGAGGGAATGCACCGCCATAGTCACAATTTCCACCGCGAGGGAAGAGTTAAATTGAGGGTCATCGGCTGACGGGGGTTTTGCTTTTGGGGAGGATTGAGAAAACCGGGGAACCATGGGGGTCATTAATAGAGAGTACTCTCTCTCTGATTGTAAAAGGGAAAATGGCGAGTCAGGACAACGGGAAGTTAAGAAACATAACCTTTCCTTGCTAAGGGGGAAACAACAGCGATATATGTTAAGGAGGGACGATCCTCCGCCCCCACTGACGAGACGGCCCGCCGCGCTTCATTCCTTTAACATCCTGCCCAGGAGTTTTCTATGTCTGCTGAATTTTTTGACTGTTTGCGCCATAAACATGCCTACGTGGCGATCGGAGAATTTAAACCGGGTCGCTTCAAAGATGCCCAACTGCTCTACGAAAAAGCGGTTTCTACCTACAAAGAGGGTTTCCAAGGTGCATTTCTCCTGCAAAAACCCAATAGCGATGAAGGGATTGCCGTGATTATCTGGGACAAAATCGAGGATATGGAGGCCAATCAAACGGAGGTACACCGGGAAATTTTAGAGCAAATGTCACCGTTATTTGCCAACCCCCCCGTGACGGATTTTTACGAAGTGTGTAGCGAAATCGAAGGTTTTAAACCTGCTTCTGCGTAGGATTGGGGAAAGCCTAGAAGTCTCTGGGAACGATACTGGCCGGAGTCGAACCGGCGGCCTAGCGCTTAGGAGGCGCTCGCTCTATCCGTCTGAGCTACAGTATCAACAAGCAAACGACTATGATGATAACACCTCTACCTGAGAAGATGCTAAACGGTTCCAGGAATTAACCTAGGGGCAAATTAACCGCAATTACCTGAAGGCTCTTTTCCTTGCAATGGCTAAACCCCGCACCCGTTATGTTTGTCAGGCCTGTGGAGCCGATACGCCTCAATGGTTGGGAAAATGTCCCAGTTGTGGAACCTACGGCACACTTCAGGAAGAGGTAATTAATACGCCAACCGCCTCGGCCAATCCCCGTCAGGCGGTATCCCAGCGACGTTCTAAAAAAGAGTCTCACCCGGCCCAACCCCATAACGCTCTACGTTTTTCTCAGATTGCTGAGGAAGATCAGGGACGGTTGCCATCGGGTTATCGAGAATTAGACCGGGTGTTAGGGGGCGGTATTGTGCCGGGGGCGTTAATTTTAATTGGGGGCGATCCGGGCATTGGCAAATCCACTCTTCTTCTCCAGGTGGCGTTTCAATTAGCCCAAACTTTGCCACGTATTCTTTATGTTTCGGCTGAAGAATCAGCCCAGCAGATTAAGTTACGGGCCACTCGTTTAGGGATTACTCAACCCAGTCAAGTCACGGGAGAAAATAACACCGATTCCTCTTCTACCGATGGCCGGTTGTATATTTTGCCGGAAACCAATTTAGAAGAAATTTTGCGGGAATTAGAAGCCTTACGTCCCCAAGTGGCGGTAATTGATAGTATTCAAAATTTATATTTTCCTCTACTCAATTCGGCCCCCGGTTCTGTGGCCCAGGTGCGGGAATGTACGGGAACGTTAATGACGGTTGCCAAGCGGGATAATATCAGTCTGTTTATCGTTGGCCATGTGACCAAGGAAGGCATGATTGCGGGGCCCAAAGTCCTAGAACATTTAGTAGATACGGTGTTATATTTCCAGGGCGATCGCTATGCGTCCCATCGGTTACTGCGATCGGTGAAAAATCGTTTTGGAGCAACCCAGGAAATTGGCATTTTTGAAATGGTACAGGAGGGGTTACAGGAAGTGGAAAATCCCTCGCAATTATTTTTAGGGAATCGGGAGGCGGTGAGTCCGGGGACGGCTACGGTGGTTGCCTGTGAGGGGACTCGTCCCCTGGTGGTGGAATTACAAGCCCTAGTGAGTCCCACCAGTTATCCTTCGCCTCGACGTTCCACAACGGGAGTAGATTACAACCGGTTGCAACAAATTTTGGCAGTACTGGAAAAACGAGTCGGGATTCCCTTATCTAAACTGGATGCCTATGTGGCGGCGGCGGGGGGCATTGAGGTGGAAGAACCGGCGGCAGATTTGGGGATGGCCATCGCGTTGGTGGCTAGTTTCCGCGATCGCCTGATTGATCCGCGTACTGTTTTAATTGGGGAAGTGGGACTAGGGGGACAGGTGCGCTCCGTGGCCCAGATGGATTTGCGTTTAAAAGAGGCGGCTAAGTTGGGCTTTAAGCGGGCGATTATTCCCCAGGGGCAAGCCTTAACCGATACCTGGGGGTTAGAAATTATCACCGTCGGTAAGGTCGTCGAGGCGATCGGGGCGGCCATTCCCAATCCTGCTAAGCCGGAAGAATAAAGCCATCAATCGTTCCCATTTTAATCTCTTACGAAATGTAACGATGAGATACCGCGTACTGAGCGGGTTTTTATAATGAAGCTATGCGACAGGAGACGTTAAGTACGATGGCTGAATACCAACAGATTGAGTACCGTATTGGCAAGGATGGAAAGGTCACCGAGCGGGTGATCAATGCAACGGGTAGTCGTTGTACAGAAACGACTTCTCCCCTGGAGCAATCTTTAGGCAAGATTGAAGCCCGCGAACTGCTCCCGGAATATTACGAGGGGGATGAAAACCTGGTTTCCGAAAGTCGTCAATCTCTCCAGCAAGGAGGTTAAAGGATGTTAGAGGATTTTGCTTTAAGTTTGGTTCTGTGGGTGGGGATTACCCTGTTTTTGTTTGCCTGGGCGAGAAGTTTTGATCAATCTGAAACCCTAAACCCGATCGCCGAGGTTGATCCCGGTCAAACTCAAGCCCGGTCGGAACTACAGCAGGAATGCGATCGCCTACAGTCAGAGAATGGCGAGTTAAGACAAGAGTGCGATCGCCTGAAACAGTCTTTAGAGCAGTTAGAGGGGCTGAAATCCCAGGATTTTAAGGATTTGACCTTTGGGGAGTTGGAGACGCTGTTCACCAATTATCCAACGGCCTGTAAGTTGGTAGAGCATAAGCCGGAGTTACCGGCCAAGAATTTGATTGCGTTGTTTACGCCCCTGGAAAATTTGCTTCAGAGTTGGGGAGTGGAACCGATTGGACAGGTTTGGGAGGAGGTCGTCTATGATCCGCAATTTCATCAAGCGGATGATGAAGGGATTCCGGAAGGGGACAAGGTTTATGTCCGTTTTATTGGCTACCGTGAGGGCGATCGCATTTTAGTCCCAGCAAAAGTGAGTCAAACGTTACCGCCTGGGGTTGAACCGCTATGACCACTGTTGCCAT
>JAYKIP010000343.1:0-6890 GCA_035286205.1 Merismopediaceae cyanobacterium | reverse complement strand
AATTTACAACCGGTGGCAACGACCCATTTACGCCCCGGTGATGTGCAGTTATCCATTTACCATCAAGACCGAGAATGTCAGGATAGTCATATTCGTTTGCTCTATCAAGCTGGCCCGCAAAAAAGTGTCAGTCCCACCTTTAAAGTTAAGCTGAAAAATCACGCAAAGGAACCGCTTTATTGTGCGTTATTAGATTTAACCGATCGCTATGCCATCAACGCCAATTTATTACCCGGTGGGGGTGTTTGGTTGCAACCGGAGGAAGAAATCTATGCCTTAAACGGGGAACCCATCTATGCGGAAGTGCCGAAAAATTTATGGGAAAAGGGCATTACCGAAGTTAAGGATATTTTAAAGCTCATCGTCAGTACGGCGGAATTTGATGCCACGTTATTAGAGCAGGATACGTTGGATTTACCGGTGCGGGATCTGCCTGCCTCTGCCTCTCGCCAAAAGGGAACGCTACATCGGTTAGCCCATCGTTTCCATCATCGCGCCTTAAGGGCCAAGCCGGAAGAGGAAACGGTGTTTGATGATTGGTTAACCAGTGAGGTGGTCATTACTACCGTTCGCCCCTTGACCTCCCAGGGAATGCCGCCGGTGGGGGGTCGTTTATCCCTGGGGTATGGGGTAAGTCTCCTGGGCCATAGTCACTTGAAGGCTCAAGTCCGTTTGACTTCGGTGAATCAGGCCAGTCGAGATTTAGGCCATCATATTTTACTTTTACCGCCCCTTTTGCAGGGTCAGGAAGGGGTCACCAGTTTGCAGTTTACCCAAAGTCGAGGCACCGATCCGGGGTTAAATGCGTTGGAACTCTCGCAGGTGGAGGAAATCCCGGAAGTCACTTCCACGAATCCCTTAATGGTGGAAATTGACCAGCCCCTATCTCCCCAGGAACAGTTATTGGCGATCGCCTACGATGGAGAATTTTTTCTGCCGTTGGGGGTTGGCTTGGGGAAAGAAGATAAGACAGAAATTCGGTTGGAACGTTTACCCGCTCCCATTAGCCAGGGCAGTCGGAGTTTAGGGGGAGCCATTCGGATTTTCTTCCAAAAGATCATCCGCGAAAATCTCTCGCTACCCTTGGTTTATCCGCGTTTGGCCCTCGCCGAAGTCCGAGAAGATGAGACGGTTATTTACCAAACGGATCCGGCAACCCTCCAAAACCGTGTCAGCCAAGCCCAACGTATTGTGCTGTATGTCCATGGCATTATCGGCGATACCGAAAGTCTGGTTAAAAGTGTGCGGCGGGTGCAGTTAACCGTAGGGGAAAAACGTCAATCCCTGGCGGAAATTTATGATCTGGTGTTGACCTTTGATTATGAAAGTTTAAATACGCCCATTGAAGAGAATGCTCGCTTATTAAAACAACAATTGGCGGCGATCGGTTTAACGGCTAATCATGGCAAAACCTTACAGATTGTGGCCCATTCCATGGGGGGCTTAATCTCCCGTTGGTTGATTGAACAGGAGGGGGGCGATCAAATTGTTCAACAGTTAATCATGTTAGGCACGCCCAATGGGGGTTCTCCCTGGCCATCGGTGGAAGAATGGGCGATCGCCCTGGTGGGTTTAGCCTTAAACGGATTCACCCAAATCACCTGGCCAATCCCGATCTTCGGGTCATTAATGCAGGTTCTGCGTCGGGGAGCCGAGAAACATCATCTAATCGAAGTGTGTTTACAGCAAATGCACCCCCATTCAGATTTTTTAAAAGCGTTAGCCCAGAGTCCCGATCCCCAAATTCCCTATCAAATTATTGCGGGCAATGTGAGTTTAATCCCGGCAGCTCTAGCGTCAGACCAGGGACACATTCGCGCGGAAAAATTACTGGAAAAATTATTACATCGGGTGGGATCTTTGCCGTTTTTAGGGTCTGCCAATGATATTGCCGTAACCACCCAAGCCATTCAAGCGATCCCGGCGGGTCGTCGTTTGCCCCCCCAGGTTCAGGTCGTGGCCTGTGATCATCTGGTTTATTTCAGTCATCCGGTCGGGTTACAGGCTTTGGCGATCGCCCTAGGTTCGGCCTTGGGTCTAGGGTCAGTGCCAGAAAGGGAGACACTCCCGGCACCCAGCGTTCCAGAAATCCCCAGTTCAGCCGTCGAGGGGTCAAAGTCAGTTTGGGGTCAATCACTCTGGCTCTACGGGGCGATCGCGGGTTTGCTCCTCATTGTGGCAGGCGGTTGGTGGTGGCAAGGACAACAAGAAAAACCTCAACCGGCTTCCCCGACTTCTCCCCCGTTAGTGTTGAGGACTCCTTAGCGACCTATGGCTAACCCCCTTCGTCATATCGCGGTCATTATTGGCATTAATCAGTACGGCCAGGGCATTCCCCCGCTACAGACGGCGGTTAATGATGCCCAGGCTTTGGCGAATTTATTAACCCAGGAGCACCATTACCAAACGTATCTCTTTCTGGATGGGCAAGCCAGTCGTTCCGCCTTGTATGAGTTGTTAGAGAAGACCCTGCCGGATTTAGTGCAAGGGGAAAAAGCAACCCAGGGCGGTGAAGCCTCACGGCTCCTGTTTTATTTTGCCGGTCATGGCATTGCCCTGAATGGTGAGGATGGCCCGGAAGGTTATCTGATTCCCCAGGATGCCAAACTGGGAGAAACCGCCAGCTATTTACCCATGACCTATCTGCAAAAGGCGTTGGAGCAGTTACCCTGTCGTCACTTTTTGGGAATTTTGGACTGTTGTTTTGCCGGGGCCTTTCGCTGGTCAGGAACACGGGATCTGGTGGCCATCCCGGAAGTTCTCCACCAGGAACACTATGAACATTTGCTGGAGGAACCTGCCTGGCAAGTCTTAACCTCCGCCGCCTACGACCAAAAAGCCCTGGATGTTTCTCCCTTTGCCCCGGACCGGGCCTGTTTAGGTCAGCATTCGCCCTTTGCCCTAGCTCTCCTAGAAGCATTGAGGGGGAAGGCGGATCTTTATCCTCCCGCAACCCAGGAAAGCCGGGGAAATGGGGTGATTACGGCCACGGAGTTGTATCTGTATCTCCGCGATCGCCTGGCAACCATGAGCAGTCAGAGTAAACATCAACAAACGCCCGGATTATGGCCCCTAAAAAAACACGATAAGGGAGAATATCTTTTCCTCAATCCCCAAAAAAGTTTGCACCTGACCCCGGCCCCCGTCTTAGATGCGTCCCACAATCCCTATCGCGGCCTCCAGTCCTTTGAGGAAGAACATAGTCATCTCTTTTTTGGCCGTAACCCCCTGGTGAAAAAACTCTATGGGTTTGTGGAATCCCATCCGTTGACGGTGGTGTTAGGGGTATCCGGTCGGGGGAAATCCAGCCTGGTGAAGGCCGGTTTAATTCCCTATATCAAACAACGGAATGCGATCGCCTGGCAGATCCTACCGCCGGTACGTTTGGGCTGTGAGCCATTGGCAACCCTAAAACGCGAATTATCCTGGGAAAATTTGACTCAATCGGCTTCCTCTAGCCCGCTAAAAACACGGGGAGTCTTATCAGCTTCCTCGACCCTGGCGGCCCCGCCGGTGCTACCGGAACCCCCAACTTTACGGTTGTCAAACCCGGATTTAATTGACCGGTTGGGACAGTGGCTAGACCAGCATTCTTCCCAAAAATTATTATTAGTAATTGATCAACTAGAAGAGTTGGTCACCCTAGGGCATCCCGACACCGAACGCGAACAAGTCCTTGCCTATCTGGTGAAACTACTTAACCTCTATCCGCGACAAATTCGCCTCGTGGTGACCCTCCGTTCTGATTTTGAGCCGCAATTCCAAGATGGCCCCCTCAAAGCGTTTTGGCCCCATGCCCGCTTTTGGGTTCCCGGCATGACAAGGGCTGAGTTACGGGAGGCGATCGAGGAACCGGCAAGAGCCAGGGTCTTATTTTTTCAGTCCTTTGATCCCAAATATCCCCTCGTGGATCAACTGATTGACGAAGTGGCGGATATGCCTGGGGCTTTACCCCTGCTGTCCTTTACCTTGAGTGAACTGTATCTCAAATATTTACATCGTCAACATCAAGCCCAGTTACGTCAGGAAGTCATGGAACGGGCCATTACCGAGGCGGATTATCAAGAATTGGGGGGAGTGGTACGGAGTTTAACGCAACGGGCGGATAGGGAGTATGAAAGCCTGGTGGCCGAAGATCCCTGCTATAAACCCTATATTCGTCATCTCTTTCTACGGTTGATTAGTGTGGGTCAGGAAACCTCAGTGCGTCGTCGGGTTCCCTTAACGGAGTTGATCTATCCCCCGGCGGTGCAACCCTTCATTACGGCGATTATTCAGCGTTTTGTGGAAGCGCGTCTGTTGATGCAAGGTCAGGAGAAGGGCGGTCATTCCTATCTGGAGGTGGCCCATGATGCGTTGATTCAGGGATGGCCCCGGTTATTGACCTGGCGACAGGAATATTTAGGGATGGTGGTGTTACAACGTCGTTTGACCCCGGCGGCGATCGCCTGGCAAGACCGGGTGATACTGGCCGCCAAGACCCAAAAACCGGGGGAACTGCTCTGGCATAATGATCCGACCCTCCCCATTCTGAGCAATGTTTTAAAAACGCCCCATCCTTGGCTGAATCAAGTCGAACAATCCTTTGTCCAACAGAGTCTGAAAAAACGTCAACTCTCCTTAACCCTACGTTGGCTCGTCGTCGGTACAGTCTTGGCGGGGTCTTTGGCTTTCAGTAGTATGCTTTGGGCTACGAATCGTCAATCCCAGGCGAATCTGGCCCATGCCCTGGCTCAACAGGCAGAAGCACTTTTTGACAACAATCGTCAACTGGTTGCCTTAACGCGGGCGATTGAAGCGGGACGCATCGTTCAACGTCAGGGACTACAGGATCGTCAAACCCTGGATATTCTGCAAACGATCAACACCGGGTTAAGGGTTAAAAATCTCCTGGTGGGTCATCTCGATGAGGTCATTACCGCCAGTTGGAGTCCCGATGGTCAAATCCTGGCGACGGCCAGTCGAGACGGTAGCTTGAAACTCTGGAATGCTAGGGGGCAACTGTTAAAAACCTTTGATGCGGATACTCATTTCAGCCAAGCCCTCACCTGGCACCCCGATGGTCAAATTCTTGCGACCGCCAATAGTGATGGTCTCGTGAAATTATGGAATCGTCAGGGTCACCTGCTCCGCTACTTTCGGGCTGACTCCCGTAACTTAATGGGGATTACCTGGAGTCCCGATGGTCAACAACTCCTGACCGGGGGTAGTGATCAAACTCTTAGTCTCTGGACAGCCCAGGGTCGTCGTTTAAAAACCTGGCAAGCCCATCACGACTTAATCAATAGTGTGGCCTGGAGTTCACCGGTAAATGGCATGAGTATTCTTGCCTCCGGTAGCCGCGATCGCACCATCAAACTCTGGACAACCGAGGGTCAACTGCTTCGTACCCTGACAGGCCATCAACAAGGCGTTAATGTGGTGACCTTTAGCCCCAACGGTCAGTGGTTGGCCTCCGGCAGTAATGACGCTACCGTGCGACTATGGCGGCGATCGGGCCAAGCAGTACGAATCATAACCGCCAGCAATAGTAGCATTTTGACCCTAGCCTTTAGCCCCAATAACCAAACCCTCCTCTCTTCGGGAACTGACCAGGTAATTCGCCGGTGGAATCTTCAGGGCCAACTCCAAAGTCTTTACGAAGGGCCCAGGGGAACCGTTTATAGTGTGGCTTGGAGTCCCGATGGTCAAACCTTCGTTGGGGCGTGTGGGGATCAAAATGTGGTGTTGTGGCAAGTCGAACGTTCCTTTAAAGCCATTTTTAATGCCCATTCCCAGGAAATTAACCGAGTGTATTTCAGTCCCGACGGTCGTTTTTTGGCCTCCGCCAGTGATGATGACACCATTAAACTCTGGACATTGCAGGGTAAGCTAATCCGAACCATCCCCGCCCATCAACAAAAAGTTTATAACCTGGTCATCCATCCCCAGGGAAACCTGATCGCCTCCGGGGGTGAGGATGGCTCCATCAAGCTCTGGACAATCCAGGGGCAACTGCTCAAGCGTATTCCCGCCCATTCTGCCGAAATTTGGTGGCTAGAATTTAGTCCCGATGGTCAACGGTTGGCCTCGGCCAGTGAAGACCGCACCATCAAAGTCTGGACTGCCCAGGGTCAACTCCTGCACACCCTTAAAGGACACCAAGACTCGGTGGAAGGGTTGGCTTTCAGTCGTGATAATCAATTATTGGTTTCGGCCAGTAATGATAAAACCCTCAAAGTCTGGAACCGGCAGGGTCAACTGGTGAGAACCCTACGCGGCCATCAGGGGGGAGTCTGGGCCGTAGCCATTAGTCCTGACGGGCAACGCATTGCTTCCGCTTCCGTTCATAAAAATATAAGGCTTTGGACAAGCCAGGGGGAATCCTTAAAGGTCATTCCGGCCCATCTAGGAGGAATTTGGAGCCTGGTCTATAGTCCCGACGGTACAATGTTAGCCTCTGCCAGCGAAGACAATACCGTTAAGCTATGGAATGCGGAAGGAGAACCGCTCAAAACCATCCAGGAGAATCGGAGTGGGGTCTGGAGTGCCGAGTTTAGTGCCGATGGTCAATGGTTAGCAACGGCGGGCAAGGAGCAAACGATTTTTATCTATGATTTAAAGAACGCCCATTTAACGGATTCTTTAGATACACTGCTGGATGAAGCTTGTCGTTGGTCGGAGGATTTCTTCACCTATAGCGCGGCGGTGACGGAGCAGGAAAGAAAACTATGTCCTTGATCCCAAATCATACAGGCAGGGGGCTTAAGCCCCTTGTTACAAAGCTTTCAGAAAAATCACTATGCAATTAAATGCACAAAAGCCTACAAAATGTACAATGATTGTTGGATTTCCCCCTATCTCAAGCCATGGTGTCTAACTTTTACGCTTTGTTGATTGGCATTGATTAC
>JAYKIP010000342.1:0-11437 GCA_035286205.1 Merismopediaceae cyanobacterium | reverse complement strand
CTTGTAGTAATCGTTGAAAATTTTTGAGGCCGACCCATTGGGGCGTTTGGGTTAAGTCTAGGTCGTATTGGGTAAAGCTCAGGGAAAAGGCTTGAAAGGCGGGATAAAAGACGGCAATGCCCAAAATCACGAGGGCCGGTAGGAGAAAAAGATAGGGTGTAAGTTGACGGAACCAGTTTGATGACCAACGGGTTTGCATAGCGGAAAAATGATGAAATGATGATAAAGCTTAAGTAAAAATACTAGGAATTTACAAATTCTACCAAAATATGGAGCGGAAAAACCTTACTCTTGGGGAAGCCAAATGATTAGCCTACAGAGAAATACATAAGAGATCTGAGCCTCGACTTTTACTTCTTTAAATGCTATCGTTAGTTGTGGATTCCATCCTTATAAACCCGTATTCACTAAAGATACAATGCTCAAAGTTTCGCTTGTTTCACACAAACCTATCATGATTGCTCTATCGGCAATGATGTTATTGCCCATGGGAACTGTTGCTCAGGCTTTTAATCTTGTTCAAAACGGGGGCTTTGTTCCGTCCAATATTCCTTCTGGTATTCGCTCATCAGGTATTAATAATCCTGCTTCTGGAGTCATCATTTCCGGTTGGACAGTGACTGATAACCCGAATAATGTGCCTGGTTTCGTGAACAATCTGATGTATGTGATTTCAGATGGCAATACATTCTCCCAAGAGGGGGGTGTGGGGATGAACCAATGGGGACAAAACCAAAGAAAAAGTTGGACGCTCTTTAATACTCCAGGTCAAACGGTTAACAGTGTAGATGGATCAGGATGGTATATTGCCTCAGATGGAGATCCTCAATACAGTGGTAGTATTAGTCAAACTTTAACAGGGCTAACGGCAGGAGAACAATATAATGTTAGCTTTTCCCAAGCGGCTGGACAATTTAACTGCAATTTTGGCAATATCAGTAATCCGAGTTCCAGTTGCGTAGAAGGAGGAATTTATTCGGGTGCCACAACGAGCCGATGGCAGGTCAGTTTTGGTGGAGATACTCAACTTTCTACTCTAATGAATCAAGCTAGTCAAGCTCCTGTTTCTGATTGGCAATCTCAAGCATTAAGTTTTACCGCAACATCTTCTACTCAAGTCTTATCTTTCTTGGCCGTAGGAACGCCGGGTGCTCAACCTCCGACTGCTCTATTATCTGGGGTTTCAGTTGAGCAAGTTCCTGAACCTACTACCATTGTGGGATCGATTGCGGCAGTTAGTTTTATGGCAAAATTACGCTCTAAAAAGAAAAATAAAAAATAATTCCGTAGAGTTGTATTTTTAATCGTTTATTATCGTTAATACTTAATTTTATCTTGGGGAAAGTTGTCAATAGAGCCTTTCCTCTTTTTGATTCATTAACTTGGGCAACAATTTCACGTCCGAATTTATGTACCAGTACTTGTTATCGTTCTTGTTAGATGCTTTAAGGCTATCTATTTGGCTTATTTTACTCATGGCTATTTTCATTCCCCTAGAGAAATTCTGGTCTTTGAAACAGCAAAAGATATTTCGGCGACAGTTTTTTTTTGATTTAGGCTACTATTTTCTTAATAGTCTTCTACCTAAGTTAATGCTCATCTTACCCATGTCCCTCGTTGCAGTAATCATTCATCGGCTAGAGCCAATGGGACTGTATATATGGGTCGGATCAATACCGTTTTTATTGCGCTTTATTTTAGCGATTATTGTTGGAGAGTTTGGAGCCTATTGGGGACACCGTTGGTGCCATGAAATCCCTGTTTTATGGCGTTTTCATCGTATTCACCATAGCGCAGAAGAAATTGATTGGTTAGTCAATACGCGTGCTCATCCATTTGATATTTTTTTGACCCGCTTTTGTGGTTTATTGCCGGTCTATTTATTGGGTTTAGCACAACCGACTAGCAATTCAGTGGATTTGATACCATTATTATATGCAGTGGTCGGGACTGTCTGGAGTTTTTTTATTCATGCTAATGTCCGTTGGCGCTTTGGTTGGATAGAAAAATGGATTTCTACCCCTGCTTTTCATCATTGGCATCACACAAATGACGATCCTAAGCATATTGACAAAAACTATGCGGCAATTTTACCTTGCTTTGATCAACTATTTGGTACGTTTTATTTACCGAAAAACCGATGGCCGAGTAAATATGGGATTGATACACAAATTCCAGCAAGTTTTACGGAACAGTTATTAGAGCCTTTAAGAATCACTAAAACTTTAACATAGATATTCTTTCGATATAATGAGCTTTGATAGGTTTTTATCTTTCAGATGTTTATGATAACCCCGACAGAACCGCGATCGTATCCTTCCTTATCTCCTCCAGCCCCTGTCCTCGTCCCCCTCGAAACTCACGATCCCAGCGAAATTATTTATCCTTGTTCTGACGGAGAACCCTTGGCCGAAACTCAACAGCACGTCCTTGCCATTCTGATGACCCTCGCCCTGTTGAGGATCTATCTGCAAGACCAACCCGCCGTCGTTTTTTCTAACCAATTTTTTTATTACATTGAGCATCAACCAAAAGCCAGAGTGGCTCCCGATGTGATGGTGGTTTTTCATATTCCCAAACAACTCTATGCCAGTTATAAACTGTGGGAAGGAAAACAACGTCCATCTATTATTTTTGAAATGACTTCTGGAGGGACAAAAGAGAGTGATTGGGGCTTTAAAAAGACTCTTTATGAACAGTTAGGCGTAACAGAATATTGGTTATTTGATCCCTATGGTGACTGGATTCCCCAACAATTACAAGGGTTTCGCTTAGATGAAATGGGCGTTTACCAACTCATTCCCGATAATTGCAGTCAAGTTCTCCAATTACAGTTGCGGGCGGCGGACTATCTCCTAGAATTTTATCGCTTAGATAATGGCGAGAAACTCTTAACCCCAGAGGAATTATATCAGGCGGCTCAATCAGCCAATCAATTAGTCAAGGAAGCCAATCAAAAAGTAGAAGAAGCCAATCAAAGGGCAGAAGCGTCTAACCAACTCGCGGCTCAGGAAAAAGCGAAGGCCGATCGCCTGGCAGAAAAGCTACGACAGTTGGGCATTACTTTAGAAGAAGACCTGCTCTAAAAATTTTTGTGAAATTTAACGCTAGTCGGGGGTTAAGGGTGAGCAAATTTTAACGTCCATGTGGGGATAGGGAATCTCAATCTGATGTTCCGCAAAATATTCTAAAAGACGGCAACTCAGTTCACTTTTTACGCGCCCCCGGAGAGTCGGATCTTGTACCCAAAAACTTAACCGATAGTTCACACTAGAATCGGCAAATTGGGTGATGGCGGCACTGGGAGCCGGGTCATTTAAGACCTGTTCGTGGCCCTGGGCTAACTGAATTAGAATATCGAGGACTTGACGGGGATTTGCGTTATAACTGACCCCCACATTCAAGACATCCTGCACGAGGCGATCGCTGCCGGTCAGGGTGGTAAAGGTATTGGTAAAAAAGAGTTGATTGGGAATAATTTTTTCGGAATTATCTAATAAAACCCGGACGGTGGTGGCCCGCATTCCGAACTTTTTCACTTCGGCGGTATTGCCATCCACACTAATTAAATCCCCCGGTCGTAAGGCTCCTTCAAACAGTAAGAGAATGCCACTGACAAAATTACTAAAGACTTCCTTTAAACCAAACCCTAACCCCACCGAAAGTCCCCCAGTAATGGCCGCAAAAGCTGTTGGGTTAAAGCCAATATAACCAAAAATAAAAACAATTCCTAAGCCGATCAAAAAATAACGCCCCAGGATTAATGTAGCCTGAATGGTGCTAGATTCTTGATTTTCATCCTTGCTTAACCAAGACAAGAGTATAAATTGGGAAATATCTACCGCAATACACCATAAATAAAGACCAATGGAACTGACAAAAATGGCTCCGACGGAGATGGGACTCCCAAAAAGGGTAAAGAGTTGAGCGTTTGATAAAGCGTGCGTGTCGGTGACGAGATTAATCAGGTTGTATAAAATAAAAAGGCTAAAGATGGGCAGAAAAAAACAATGTTGATATTGTCTGACTTTGGGGGGAGCAAACCAGAGAAATAGTAAGGCTAAAAATCCCCGGTAGCTCAAGTAGGCGATCGCCAAGTTTAAGGCTTCTTGTAACAGTCCCGATAATAACCCCTGCAAATTCCAGAGAGTCAAGGCGATCAAGATCCCGGTTCCCAATACCAACGGCAAACCAAGATAACGAAATAACACTAGGGCATAATATTTGCCACGAACGGGAGTTTCCTGTTGCCAGAGGAGGGAAGCCTGGGGAATCCGCCGCACCATTTGTTGCCACAGTAGCCGATGTAGCCAATAAGCCAAGGCTAATAATCCAGCCAAGACCAGGAATTGACTTTGAACAGGGCCACGCTCTAAAAAGATATTGATTTTCAAGAACTGATCGGCAAGATACCCCAGATCTTGACCTGCTGTATTTGTCATGGGCTTTAATGACTCTCTTCCTGTTGACGACGTTGGCGATCGCGGATAAAAGATTCCACTAATTGAACATCCTCTTGACTGCCAATAATTAACGGCGTGCGTTGATGTAACTTTTGCGGCACTAAATCCAATAACGGGGTCATTCCATCACTGGCTTTGCCACCGGCTTGTTCAATTAAAAAAGCCAGGGGAGCCGTCTCATACAATAAGCGTAATTTACCCTCTGGATTTTTGGCAGTACCCGGATAAAGAAAGACCCCACCCTGCATTAAAATCCGGTGAATATCCCCCACTAACGCCCCACTATACCGCGCCGTATAACCTTCATGACGATGCACATACCGGGTATAATCTCGAATCGCTTCATCCCACTGCCAAAAGTTACCTTCATTAGTGCTATAAATCGGGCCATGGGCGGGAATTTGAATATTTTCCTGGGCTAAAATAAACTCCCCTAAACTGGGATCTAAAATAAAGGAATGGACTCCCTGCCCCAAAGAATACACTAATAATGTAGAAGGGCCATAAAGAATGTAACCCGCCGCTAATTGTTGATGACCATTTTGGGTTAATAAATCCGCCGCATCTTCCGCTAAATCCGCCCCCTGTTGTTGTCGGATGGCAAAAATTGATCCCACTTCCAAATTAATATCTACGTTAGAAGAACCATCAATGGGATCATAGAGTAAGGTATAGCGACCGATGGGACAGTTTTCCGGAATATAATAGGGTTTTTCCATTTCTTCTGATGCTAAACGACAGACTAAACCGCTTTGTTTAAACACCGAAATGAACACTTCATTAGCATAAACATCCATCTTTTTGACGGATTCCCCCTGCACATTCATTTCCCCGGTAAAACCAAGAACGTCCGCCATTAATCCCGCCCGACTGAGACGACGTGCAATCAGTTTTCCCGCCAGGGCAATGCGATTCATAATGGCGCTGAGATCCTGAGCATCGGCATCAAAACGCTGGAGTTGTTGCAAAACGTGACGGGATAGGGTCGTACAATCTCGGTCTAGGCTATGTTCCGGAATGGTAAAGTGACTAGCATTCATGGGGATGACTCAGAAAAGTTGGAGCAAGCGATGTTGCCATTCTCTCATTAGATTAAACTCAAGGAGACTCTTTCACCCTAAACCGCAGGAGATGTTATCCATGTTGAATACTTTGCTTACCCAGAATGGTCGTGCAGTGGGGGCGATCGCCGCCGTAGGGGTGTTGGTGGGTAGCCAGGTGATCCCCAGTCCCAGTTCAGCCCAGAACCTATCGGGAACCCTGAAAAAAATCAAGGATTCGGGGGAAATTGTGTTAGGGGTGCGTGAATCTTCGATCCCGTTTTCCTACCTGGATAACAACGAGAAGGCGGTGGGCTATTCCATTGACCTCTGCATGAAAGTCGTAGATGCCGTGAAAAAAGAACTGAAAATGCCCAATCTTAAGGTGAAGACCAATCCTGTCACGTCCCAAACCCGGATTCCCTTAATGACGAATGGCACGATTGACCTAGAATGTGGTTCAACGACCAATAGTAAGGAGCGTCAAAAGCAGGTGGATTTCAGCGTGGCTCACTATGTCACCTCGGTACGAATGGCTGTTAAAGCGGATTCTGGCATTAAAAATCTGGATGATCTCAACGGTAAAGCGGTCGTCACTACCACCGGTACCACCAGCGATCGCCATATTAAACAGAATGAACGGGGCAAAAACATTAATGTCAAAAATCTCTATGGTAAAGACCATGCGGAATCTTTCTTAATGTTGGAAACAGGACGGGCGCAAGCTTTTGTCATGGATGATGTGTTACTGGCGGGCTTGATTGCCCAATCCAAAAATCCGAAAGCCTTTGCCATTGTAGGGCCGGCCCTATCGGTGGAACCCTATGGATTAATGTTCCGGAAAAATGATCCCCAATTTAAGGCGATCGTGGATAAAACCTTAGTGGGATTGATGAAATCCGGTCAAATTAATGGCATTTATACCAAATGGTTTATGAAACCCATTCCCCCGAAAAATGTCAATCTGAATTTGCCCATGAGTCCAAAATTAAAAGAAGCGTTTAAAAATCCCTCTGACCAAGGGGTTTAATCCCATCAAATTGCATCTATTTTTTTACTAGCGTTTGTTTTTGCCACGCGGCCTCCCATTTTGGACTACTGTGTACAAATAAGTCATAAAATTCTCCCTACTGCCATTTGAAAGAGGGAAAACAGACAGACAAGTTAACGACTTTAAGTCTCCCTTTTTAAGGGGGATTGAGGGGGATCAAACCTAAAGACTTGTCTTTTTTTAAGATGTATATACACGGTAGCAAATTTAGGGAAGAAATCAGCCCAGGTCTTAGGTCATCAATCCGCAGAATGAAGGGGAAAATAACAACTTTTTTACGGAGATTCTAGTTGCTATTACAATTCTATGCAAATTCTGTTTATTCATCAAAATTTTCCGGGACAGTTCAAACATTTAGCTCCCGCTTTAGTCGCCCAGGGTCATCAGGTCTTTGCCCTTTCTACCCGTCAGGATTTGCCCTCGACCTGGGAAGGGGTTTCCCTACTTTCCTACCAACCTAAACGCAGTAGTACTCCGAATCTTCATCCCTGGTTGATTGATTTTGAAACGAAGACCATTCGCGCTGAAGCGGTTTTTCATCGCGCGAAACAGTTACAGGCTCAGGGGTTAAATCCGGATTTAATTCTTTCTAATCCCGGTTGGGGGGAAAGTTTATTGGTTAAAGATGTTTGGCCAAGGGCAAAATTGGCGATCTATTGCGAATTTTTTTATCATGCTAAGGGCTACGATCTTGATTTTGATCCCGAATTTGATAGCAAGGACGTTGACAGTGCGGCTCGGATTCGTTGGAAAAATTTAAACCATTTCCTTCATTTTGATATAGCCGATGCTGGTATTGCTCCCACTCACTGGCAGGCGGCTTCTTTCCCGGAACCTTTTCGCTCTCGGATTACGGTGGTTCATGATGGGATTGACACAGATCTTTTAGCTCCCAATCCCCAGGCTGATTTAATTTTTGCCAATCAAATGGTATTAAATCGTCAGGATGAAATTATTACCTTTGTGAATCGCAATTTAGAACCCTATCGGGGCTACCATAGTTTCATGCGATCGCTGCCGGCTATTCTAGAACGACGACCCCAAGCCAAAGTGTTAATTGTCGGTGGAGATGAGGTGAGTTATGGAGCCAGACCCAAGGGCAATCAATCCTGGCGGGATATTTTTCTTCAGGAAATTCAACCCAAATTGAGCCAGGAAGCTTTCCAACGGATCTTCTTTTTAGGGCGGATTCCCTATAACTTTTTTATTCCCCTACTGCAAATTTCAACGGTTCATGTTTATTTAAGTTATCCCTTTGTTTTGTCCTGGAGTTTACTGGAAGCCATGAGTTGTGGTTGTGCGATCGCCGCCAGTGATACCGAAGCGATTAAAGAAGTGATTACCCACAATCAAACCGGTCAATTGGTCAACTTTTTTGATTATGCCGCGATCGCCGATACCGTCTGTCACCTCCTCGAAAATCCCCAGGAACGCCAACGCCTGGGACAAAATGCGCGTCACCATATCCAACAAAACTATGATTTAAAAACGATTTGTTTACCGAAACAATTACAATGGATCGAACAACTTCTTGCATCCTAAATTAGGGTAACTGATTTTCTGGATTTCTTACCTTAAGCTAACAACTTCACCCCTTAGTCATCGTTGAATAACTGTGAGTTACGATCCCACCCTTTGGCCAACCCTTCTGCAACAACTCCTTGATCGCCAATCCCTGTCCCAATCCCAGGCCGCGGAACTCATGACAGGATGGCTCCAGGCAGAAATTCCCCCAGTCCTATCGGGCGCGATTTTGGCGGCCATTCAAGCTAAAGGAGTCTCGGCTGATGAATTAACCGGTATGGCTCAAGTCCTCCAGTCCCAATCCCTTGCGGAAGAGGCTCTGCCCGATAACCCATCCCGTGTCTTAGTGGATACCTGTGGAACGGGGGGGGATGGCTCTTCGACCTTTAATATCTCCACCGCAGTGGCCTTTGTGGTGGCGGCGGCAGGGGTGAAAGTGGCCAAACATGGCAATCGTTCAGCCTCTAGTAAGGTGGGATCTGCCGATGTGTTGGAAGCCCTAGGGGTCAATCTTCAGGGCGATCGCCGCAAAATTGCTGAAGCGGTAGAAGCCGTAGGGATTACCTTTCTGTTTGCACCGGGCTGGCATCCGGCCCTTAAAAGCGTGGCGGAACTGCGTAAAACCCTCAAAGTGCGGACGATTTTTAACCTGCTGGGGCCGTTGGTCAATCCTCTGTATCCGACCGGGCAAGTTATCGGCGTTTACAGTACCCAATTTTTGATGGTGATGGCCGAAGCCGCCCAAAACCTCGGTGTTCAACGGGCGATCGCCGTCCATGGTCGAGAAAAACTGGATGAAGCGGGCCTCGGTGACGTAACCGATATGGCCCTCTTTGATGGGGATACGGTACGATTGGCGGCCCTAGACCCCCAGGCCCTGGGTTTAGCGAAGGCCCCCCTCACCGCCCTCCAGGGAGGAGAACTCGCAGAAAATACCGCCATTTTGACCCAGGTACTTCAAGGGAAAGGAACCCGACCCCAAACGGAAGCCGTTGCTCTTAATGCGTCCCTGGCCCTCCAGGTCGGCCAAGCGGTTCCCTGGGGCAGTCATCAAACCGGGGTGGCGATCGCCAAGGAAATTTTGTTAAGTGGAGCCGCCTGGGAAAAGGTAGAGGCCCTCGTCCAATTTCTCCGTTAACCCGGTCTGATCGCCCCGGAAACCATCCCCAGGGGCCGCATAGGGGCAATTTTGCTGACAATCCGGACGGTGCGGAAAATCTTGAGCTTGCGGCAACCATTGATCCAACAAGTCTAGGAGTTTCTGTAACCGTTGGGCCGTGGCCTGATGAGCCTTTTGACTATAGGGAAAGGTCACCGATTGGGGCTTGCGGGGCAATTTCACAAACCAATAGGTCATCGAGAGTTGGTCGGGTTCATAGTCCGAGGTTTCCGCTAAGACGTAGAGGTAAAGGCAAGTTTGCCAATGCTGTTGCAGGGGTTCCAAACGGGGCGGTTGGGGATAGGTTTTCCAATCTACAATTTCCGCTCGTCCCGGTTCCAAAATTAAAAGGTCATAGATCACCGTTAAGGCATAGCCCTGGCATTGCAAAAACCGTTGATGTTCGACGGCCCGTTGTTGTTGGGGAGTGGCCGGTGGTAAACAGGCGATCAAGGCGGATAAAGATTGTCCGAGGTCAGGCAGAGACTGGGATAAGTCCGGCAGAGGTAGCCCGGCTTGCCATTGTTGCATGAGTCGGTGAAAGCGATCGCCCCATTGTTGGTGGATCTGTTGTTGGGGGTCAACGGGTTGATAGCGTTGTTCCAGATAACGCCGTTGAAATTGGGGCGGGCAAATTTCCAACAGTTGCAGTTGGGCCTGGGACAATCGTAATAAAGGGTTAGCCATCCGCTTGCTGGGCCGCTAGGGCGATCGCCAAGGGAAACAGTTGATGTTCCTGAATTTGGATTCGGGCATGGAGACTGGCCGGGGTATCGCCGGACAAAATAGGAACCACCGCCTGGGCAATAATCGGGCCACTATCCACCTCCACACTGGCATAATGCACCGTACAGCCGGTTACTTTTACCCCCGCCGCCAGGGCCTGTTCCACCGCCCGCACCCCGCGAAAACTGGGCAATAAACTGGGATGAATATTTAAGACCCGTTGGGGAAAAGCATTCAATAAAACGTCCGTCACGACCCGCATCCAACCGGCCATGACCACCCATTCCACCCCGTAATCCCGTAAGGTTTGCATAATTTGTTGATCCAGGGCTTCCCTAGTCGGAAATTCTCGATGATTGAATAACACAGTCGGCACGCCCCAGCGATCGCCCCGTTCCTTAACCTTTGCCTGGGGATTGTTATAGATCAACACTTTGACCTCCGCCTTTAACGCCCCCTGGGTAATGGTTTCCATCAAGGATTCAAAATTGCTACCACTACCGGAAGCCAACACGCCCAAAGACAGGGGCCGAGTCTGGGGAATTTGCTCAAGGGTCAAACCGGGGGAAATAAAACTAGGGGAATCAGACATAACCAAGGGGTAATCTTCACAGGGGTAATCTTAGCCTATCCTATTCAAAACCCAATCTGTTCATGCTGCTACGCGGTTCGCCCCTCATTCTGCTACTTGAAACCTAAACCAATGATCCAAATCGGCAAGCTCACCAAAATCCAAGAGAGCTTCTCCCAAATCGTCCAACTGCTCAAGCGTCAAACCATTAATCATTTGAATACGGCGATCGCCAATCTTCCCAAAACGCCGAGATAGCTGACGAATCAACAAACGAACCTCTCCCTCTTGGCGACCTTCCTGACGGCCTTCCTGACGACCTTCCTGACGACCTTCCTGTTTAGCTTCTTGATAGACCCGTGTTTGCTTAATATCACTCAGTAAAAACATAGCTTGAATCTCCTCGCGGCTTAATTGGGCAAATTTGGACACCAAAACCGTCTCCAACAAATCTATAATATCGCAGGTCACTAAAGGGTCAGCAATTTCTGTCCTGGCTCTTTGCAATAATTGTTGCACTAAAGCAGGAGCTTGGGATTCTTGAACTAAAATTAACTCAATTAATCCGACTCCAATAGAACCTGATCGCACTTCATCCAAATAGATAGGGATAATCCGGCCATTGTTAATCAATTCCTGTTGGTAAGTCGTTAAACTTGTCACGGCAAAACGGCGTTGGGCAAAAAGAGCGACAGCTTTCCAGTCCTGAACCGGTTTATATTGATTCAAGTAGAGGTTAATTTCAGCGATAAATTCCCAGTAAAAGTCGGGCTTATTTTGAAATTGTACTTCAACAAAATAGATTGGTTTATCGTCTTGCTCTGGCATAAAGATACCGTCAAAACGAAAGGCTTTTTCTTTAATTTCAGCAGAAATAAATTGGTAATGAGCCGCGTTGTCAAC
>JAYKIP010000341.1:0-7681 GCA_035286205.1 Merismopediaceae cyanobacterium | reverse complement strand
TTTTAAAAATTAAAGGATAGCGAAGATTCGACAGGGATAATTCCGAGGCTAGGCCCTGCTTGGCTTCCGTTTCCGGTTGAATTAAATCTTGGGTCATAGTCGTAACCTCGAAAAGCGTAAGGATCGGTGAAAGGGGTCAAGCGAGGGTCGAAAGGCTTAACTCGGAGGGTAGAGACGTTAAGATTTATCCTGGGATGGCTACTGGTTATTGTAGCGATAAAATTTCCGTTGATCTTCTTTGGATGACCGGTAATTTGACGCAATTTACCATGGATCTCAGTCAAAGGTATTTTTTAACGCCTAAATCCGTCCTTCCCCCTCAGGAACAGACTCAACCTTTATACAAGTTTGGGAGCGCGATTCTGGGCTTTTTTATCGGAGCAATTTTAGGGGTAACTTTGATGAAAGGATTGGGATTTTGGTCTATGGTTTTACCGGCGATCGCCCTTTGGGGTTTAACCTCCCAGGTGAAAGACTTAGCATGATCATTAGGCTTAGAACATAAAAAAGACCAGCATATAAACGGCACTCACACTTAACTGTAAGGCCATCACAATTAAACCGTATTTTAAAAAGCGATGGAAGGTGATTTTTTGGCCATGTTGTTCTGCAATTCCAGCCGCCACAATATTCGAGGAAGCTCCCACTAAGGTTCCATTCCCGCCCAGGGTTGCCCCGTACATCATGGCATAAAATAACGGTAAAACTTCAGGGGGATAATGCCCAGCATAGTCAGGATTCAGAAATTCCGGGGTTAACAGATTCACACTCACTAAATACTGTTTTAACAGGGGAACCATCGCCACTACTAGGGGAATATTGGGAACGACGCTTGATAAAAGACCAATGACAAAAATTAAAAGAATGGAGCCGAGAAAAATATTTTTGCCTAAGATCAGGGCTAACAGACTTGATAACTTAGCAATAACTCCCGTTTTTTCTAAACCGCCAATTAACACAAAAATAGACATAAAGAACAGCAAGGTACTCCAATCCACATCTCGTAAAATATTATTAACCGTATCAATTTTGCTTTTGTAAGCTAGTAGTAAAGCCATGGTTGCTCCCAATAGGGCAACGGCGGCGGGAGAAATCGGAATCGGAAAGGAGTCCCCAATCACAAAAAAGAGCAGAACAAAGCTGATAATTAGACCTCCGATCGCCAAAACTTTAGGATGATTCACCTGGGGATGGGGTAAATGCTCTAAGTCTCTAAAGCGCGTTTGCCAAATTTCTTTAAATAATACCGGTAAGAGGGCGATAATCACACCAATAGCTAATACACCACCAAAACTTAACCGTTGTAAATAGTCTAAAAAACTGATATTAATCGCATCCCCAACAATAAAAGTTGCCGGATCTCCGACTAAGGTTAACAAACCGGCGCTATTGGCTACAAAGACCATCAAGATCAGTAATGGCACAAAATCTACTCCCATCTCGGCGGCGATCGGAGGAACCAAGGGAGCCAATAACATCACCGTTGTTGCATTCGGTAATACCGCACAGATTGGCGTGGTGATCGCCACAATTCCTAACAATAAAAATTTGCCTCTCCCCTTGGCTAATAAAACCATTTTAGTGGCTAAATACTCAAAGATTTTAGTCGGTTCAAAGGCTCTGACTAGAATCATTACCCCTAGAAAAAGAGCTAAGGTTCCATGACTATTGCCAATATAGTTAATCGCTTCCTTGAGGGTCATCACATGGGTAAAAACCAAGATTAAGGCCCCCAAAAGCCCCGCAATCATTAAATCTAAAAATTCCAGGCTAATTGCTAAAATGACACCAATAAAAACCGCGCTCGCAATCACGCTAGAAAAATCTTGCATAAAAATGTCTCAAGGGTTACAAAAATTAAGTCAGTATTACTTATGATAAGAAATGTTAAGATTGGCAGAGAGCAAAATTTCTTCAAATTATAGCCAATCTCCGACCAAAATATAAGCTCCCCAATAAAAAGGATGTTTAAACCAGGGATCTTTTAATAGGGCTAACTGGGTTTGTCGGAGGGCTTCAGCTTTGCTCACTTTTTGGGTCACAAATTGCTGATAAAATTCGCCCATAAATTTGGCGGTGGCCTCGTCATTCACTGACCAGAGGGTAGCTAGGGTACTTTTGGCTCCCGATCGCACGGCCATCCCCGCTAATCCTAGGGCGGCCCGTTGATCCCCGATCGCCGTTTCACAGGCACTTAAAATTAAGAGATTAATGGCATTTTCGCCGGTGGGATTACTCCTTTGTAATAAATTAACCAATTCGGTGACATTGAGGGGTTTTTCCCAGGTATCAATAAACGTATCCTGAAGTTGGGAGCTAAAACGGCCATGGCTGGCTAAATGAACAATCTCAAAACGGTTGTAGGTCAAACGGCGTTGCAGTTGGTTAGGGACAAAATTTTGATTCAGTAAAGACGTTACAGCGGTCTGAGATTGGACAGAATTTAATTCCTGTTCAACGTATAAAAGGGGTTGGGAACGTCCCTGGTTTTCGGTAATCCCTGCAAATAGAGTAGGAGACGTTGAGACCGAATTGGGGGCCGAGGCGAGGAGGGTTAGGCCGGGCGTAATGGCGACCTGATAGCGTTCAATTAAAAATTGTCGGCCATCATAGAGTGTCCCTAAGGGAATATTTCGCAAGGCTCCATCGGGAACAAAGACCAACGTTTTAAGGGCAGTTTGTTGCTTTAAAATTGGCTCTAGGGGCTGAATAATCGCTTGGTATAACTGTTGAGCCGGTGCATAGAAATCCCGCCGACTTCGAGTCACTAATCCTTGACGCAGTTGGGCGATCGCCATTGTTAATTGGGCTTGGTCAATGGGACTCGATACCACTTGCAGAGGTTGATTCGGTAAACTGAGGATGAGAGCCAGACGATTCGGTAGAATAATCGGATAGATCACCGCCGTTTGTTCATCTCGCTGGTCAATATTTTGGGGTTGAGCCGTTAAACAGACCGCTCGAAAAAAGTTATTGAGTTCCTCCACTTGTAGAGATTCTAAAGTTTGGCGAGCCAGGGTTAATTGTTCGAGGGGAATGGTTCCCTGGGCATTGGGAGTCAGCAGAAAATTAAGAAATTGTCGGTATAGACCCTCCCCATTCCTTTGAAAAGCTAACTGGAAATCCGGGTTATTGACTAAATCACGGGTGACAATTTTTAAGGTAGCGATCGCGCCTAAATAATGGGTCTGGGCTTGGGCGGTTTGGCCTTGTTTTTCCTGAATTTGGGCTAACTGCCATTGCCAACGGTAGAGTAATTCAGGGGCATTGAGCATTTCGGCTTGGGCGATCGCGGTTTCGGTAGTTTGTTGGGCCGCGAGGAGTTGTTGATTTTTGCTCTGCACACGACCGAGAATACCCCAACTATAATTTTCGGCCCGTTGATCGGCGATCGCCTGGGCTTGTTGTTGAATGGTTTGTAATTGTTGAATTAAGTTTTCCCAACTCGGCAGAGAAGTCTGAGTGTTACGAGAAGTATTCAGGGTTTTCCAGTCTATTAATTGCTCTAAAAAATTCAACTGGGCATAGAGTTGATTATGGCTTAAAGGTAATTTATCTAAATTTGCTGCTAAAACTGGCCGTAAGGTTTCGGCTTGGGTAAAATCCGATTGCTCTAGCCATTGTTTGAAGAGGGCTAATTGGGCTTGAACGGTTAAATTTAACCGGGGAGCCAACGTTACGGCTTTCTGATACCATTCCACTGCTTTTTGAGGGTTAGCATTGGCCCTTTCGAGTTGACCTAAATGGAAGGCAATCTCACTTTTTAATCCCGGCTCCTGGGTGACTGTCCAAAGTTTTTCGAGGATGGCTTGACTACCTCCTAATTGGCCTACATTGCGTAGGGTATTTGCTAACAGTAACCAGGCGTTAATTTGTTCCGTTGTTGGCTCAACCTCAAGACGTTCAAGCTGTTGGGTTAATTCGGTAAAACTTAAATCCGCACAGGTCTTGGCGGTGAAACTAAAGAGGGTTAAAGCTTGTTGACAGGCTTGGGGATAAAGTCCCAGGGCGGTTAAGGCTTTGCTCTGGTTCAGTTGCGATCGCCGGAATCCCTCTGGGTTTCCCTGGGCTTGAAAGCGTTGGGCGGCGGTTTTCCAGGTTTGGCGGGCTAGTTCGTTTTGTCCCTGGGCTAATTGCAAGGTTCCTTGGACGTTATACAGTTCGGCCAAAATGTCGTTGTCACTGCCCTGGGCTAACTGAAGTCCCTGTTTCAGGCTCTGGTTGGCCTGGGGCCAATTCCCCAGATAGCGATAGGCTTGGGCTTGATGACCGTAAAGTTGGGCGGCTTCTAGGGATTTTCCCTGTTGTTGATACGTTTCAATTAACCCTTGCCATAGGGCGATCGCCTGGGTCAAATTACCTTGGTCGTAGGCCCGTTGAGCTTGCACGGTTAAAGGCACAGACTCGTTTTGGGAAAGACTAACCTGGAGGCCCCATCCCCAGGGATTCAACCAGGGCAATAACAGGGCCAACCCCAGACCCAAGCAAAACGAAACGAGGGAAAAACGACGAATATTAAACATTCCTGAAAATTCGCCTTGAGGCGTGAAGCTTTCGTTTATGATACGATCAACGGCTGAGTTAGCTGGGAATTTCCCCTTGACTCTCTAAGAAACCGTCCGCTAACCCTTAGCTTTTCTATTCTATTTGCAAAAACGATTATGAAACATACCCTCTCAGTTTTAGTGCAAGATGAAGCAGGCGTTTTAACGCGAATTGCGGGGTTATTTGCGCGACGGGGCTACAATATCGAAAGTTTGGCCGTGGGCCCAGCCGAACAAACAGGGGTTTCACGGATTACGATGGTGGTTCCGGGGGATCAGGATACGATCGAGCAGTTAACCAAGCAACTGTACAAGTTAATTAATGTTCTCAAGGTGCAGGATATTACCCTTACGCCCTGTGTGGAGCGGGAATTGATGTTAGTCAAGATTAATGCTAATGCCAGTACTAGGGCAGAGGCGATCGAGGTGGCTCAAATTTTTAGGGCTAGGGCGGTGGATGTTTCGGAGGATACGCTGACGGTAGAGGTGGTGGGCGATCCGGGGAAAATGGTGGCAATTCTGCAAATGTTGTCTAAGTTTGGCATTAAGGAAGTGGCCCGGACGGGGAAAATCGCGTTGGTTCGGGAATCTGGGGTTAATACGGAATACTTGAAGTTATTGGGAGAATAGTGAGGGTTTAAGTTTAGGGGGGAATTGATGATGATGGTCTCGGTTTTCCCCTTTCGCAATTAAACTAAAATTATGAGAATCAAACAAATTTCAATCACAAAGCTATTTGGGATTTTCGATCATGTAATTCCTCTCAATTTAGATGAAAGGATAACGATTATTCATGGCATTAATGGTGTCGGTAAAACGTCAATATTAAAATTAATTAACGGCTTATTTAATATTAAATATTCAGATATTCGTAGTATCCCATTTCAGGATTTCAAAATTAGCTTTGATCAAGGCGATTATGTGTTAGTAACTAAAGACAGCCAAGAGGAAAATAAGAAAAGTAAAATCTTAGCTTTGTTTCAAGATAAAAACGGGACTAAAGAAAAATTTGACTTCCAAACATTATTTAGAAATATTAAAGGTTTTCGTGAACGTTCTTTATCTTTTGAAGAATATATTCCAGAGCTAAAAAGGATTTCATTAAGAGAATGGTTTTATCTACCAGATGGTGATATTTTGTCTTTAGAAGAAATAATAGAGCGTTTTGGTCATCGTTTACCATTAACCATCGGAGAAGAATTTAAGCAATTACCAGAATGGCTTCAGAACCTCAGAGAGTCTTTAAATGTTAGATTGATTGAATCCCAGAGATTATTTCGATTTTCTAATGATTTTCGTTCGGAATCAATAAGAAATCGTTCTCCCAAAATGGAATTATCTGTAGTTACATATTCTGATGAGCTAGTTGAGAATATTCAACTAAAGTTGACTGAATATGGCAAGCTATCTCAGTCTTTAGACAGAACATTTCCTGCAAGAGTAATGAAAACAAAGATAGTAGTTGAACTTACTGATTCACAATTAAGAGAGAAGTTAGAGCAATTAGAAAATGAACGAAAGAATTTAATCCATACTGGATTATTAATTCAGGACGAATCTAACTTTCAGATTACTGATGATAATTTAGATGAAAGTACTCGAAAGCTACTATCTGTATATGTTGAAGATGTGGAAAGAAAACTTAATGTTTTTAGTGATCTTGCTCCTAAAATAGAGCTATTTCAACGAATTATTAACCAGCGATTTACTCACAAAACTCTAGTTATTAATCAAGGTAAAGGTTTTATTTTAGAAACTGATCAGGGTGAGCCTTTATCACTGACAGATCTATCTTCAGGAGAACAACATGAGTTAGTTATGCTTTATGAACTATTATTTAAAGTTAAGCCTGGTTCTCTAATTCTTATTGATGAACCTGAAATCTCTCTTCATGTTGGTTGGCAAGTTAAATTTTTAGAAGACTTACAGGAAATTGCAAAACTAGCAGATATTGATATTTTATTAGCTACCCATTCTCCTGATATTATTAATGGACGCTGGGACTTAACTGTTGAATTAAAGGGAAAAGGGATTAGTTAATGAGAGAGTACATTAGAAAAAATCCTAATAGGTGGGCGGATCAAATTCGGTTACGAAGAGATAGTTTTGCTGGAGTATTTCTTGTTGTTGAAGGTCACAGTGATAAATTAGTTTACAGTAGTTTTATCAATTCTGAAGCCTGTGAATTTGTCATTACTGATGGAAAAGAACAAGTTACTAATACGATAAAAATTTTAGATAGTGATAATTTTTCCGGCGTGTTAGCTATTGTTGATGCCGATTTTGATCGCTTAGATAATAATCTCCCTGACAGTTACAATATTTTGGTAACAGATGATCATGATTTAGAAATGATGATGCTTAAAACCCCTGCCTTAGAAAAAATCATTAAAGAAAGAGGCAGTGAAGAAAAAGTTAAAGAAAAAGATATTAGGAAAATTTTGTTAACCATCGGTCAGGAAATTGGTTATTTACGTTGGGTCTCCCATAAACATAGTTTGTCTTTACGATTTGAAGGCTTAGACTTTAGCAAATTTATTGAAAAAGATACGTTAAAAATTGATTCCTCATCTCTTATAAAAACCATTAAAAATCATTCTCAAAAATTATCATTAGTTGATCAGGAAATTCTAGAAAAAATCAAAATGACTAAGAATAATGAGTATGATCTTTGGCAAGTTTGTTGTGGTCACGACATCATACAGATTTTATCTCTAGCACTTTGTAAAGCTTGGGGAACGTGTAAGCCGACAGAAGTAAAAACAGAGAATTTAGAAAGAGATCTCAGATTAGCCTATGAAACTTCCTATTTTTATCAAACTCAACTTTATTACTTGATTCAAAATTGGCAAACTCAAAATTTGTCCTATCAAGTCTTAAAACATAAATCCTTAAACCTAAAATCGTTAAAAGAAAATGAGTTTTTTGACTAAAGTAGAAGACCGAAAGACGACAGAAGGACTTCAACAAGCAATCTCCCAAAACACCTAATTGAAACGGAGATAACTTGGGGCGATCGCCGGAGGAAGAAAGCGTAACGGGAAGCAAACCGGGCATTGGGGAAGAAAAACTGGATTAAGCACCCTGAGACTCTCCGATTACAATGGAGTTAGCTCTTGCCTGACATTTTTTATGGT
>JAYKIP010000340.1:0-3821 GCA_035286205.1 Merismopediaceae cyanobacterium | reverse complement strand
TCTTAGGATTAAACGGGGCGGGCAAATCCAGTCTCTTAAAAACCTTAATGGGATTACTCCCGCTCAAACAGGGCGAAATTCGCATTCAAGATACGCTGTTAACCCCGAAAACTTTAACTTCCTTGCGTCGGTATCTAGCCATGATTTTTCAAGGCGGTGGCTTAATTCGCCAATTATCGGCGTTAGATAATGTGTTGTGTGGGTGTTTAGGAAATCGTCCTGCCTGGCAAACCCTGTTTGGTTTTCAAGAACGCGATCGCCGGGTTGCTTGGGAATTATTGGCTGATTTAGGGTTAAAAGACCAGGTACATCAAAAAGTTAGTAAACTCAGTGGTGGACAACAACAACGGGTGGCGATCGCCAGGGCTTTACTGCAAAAACCACAAATTTTATTAGCCGATGAACCGATTGCCGGATTAGACGTGGTAGCCGCCCAACAAGTGATGGAAACCTTTTCGCGGTTAAATCAGGAACAAAACCTAACGGTGATTACTGTATTACATGATTTAGCCCTAGCTGAAAAATATGCCGATCGCGCCCTCATTTTGGATCAAGGTCAAATTATTTATGATGGCCCAGCCCAAAATTTATCCCAACATTTTGAATCTACTCATTCTTCACCTTCAAACAGTTAACCAGTTCCCCCTTATTAAGGGGGCTAGGGGGATCACTTAAAAATTCCTATAATCCCGGCGGTAACGGTTCCCCACAGTGTTGATGAATTTCCGTAATCCGTTGAAATAACCAGGGATAATTTTGACGATAATCTGGAATCAGAGCCAGGGGACTTAACAGAGCCGCCGCCGTTAAATCCGCCACACTGAATTGATTGCTAATCAGATAGGAATGATTCTGCCAGACTCCTAACACCGCTAAGGCTAAATTCAGGCGATCGCGGGCTAACTTTACCGAAGCCTCATTAATTTGATATTGACGACGCACCACCGTAATCACCAGTTGACTACTCCAGGAAGGATCAATCCCTTTGCCTTCCCCGGCGCGAAAATGATAATAAACAAAACGGGTGGCTGTACCAATGCTTTCATCTAACCAATCTTCCCATTGAGCCGCCTGGGTTTGTAACACCGGATCGGGTAGGGTTAACGGAGGCTGGGGTTGATACTGCTCTAAAAATTGCAAAATTTGACTCGAATCGGCGATCGCCGTAGGTTGGCCAGCTATCTGGGGCAATAAAACCGGCAGTGTTGTTAAACCCGTGAGAGGTTGCAATTTGAGCCGATGTAAGCCGGGTGTTAAATTCTCCACCTGATAAGGAATTTGTTTATAGCCCAGGGCTAACCGTGCTTTACGACAATAATGGGAAGTGCTAAATTGAAGCAATAACATTTTTCCGTCTGGGTTAAGTTTCCCTTGATTTTCCCATTAACGGGACTCCTCCCCACCGATTAAAACCTATTTAAGGAAGCAAAATTATGGCAACCATTTGGGTAAATGAACAACTTGATCCCAGTGGCATTGTTTATTCCTGTATTGCTTGTTTAGATGAAAAAGCCGCTAAAGATTGCCATGAATCCTGGCTGAAGAATTTAACGGAAGAGCAGAAAAAAGAAGGGTGGACAGCCGCCCTACGCACTGTTGATTCCTGGGAAGAGGTGCCGGTAAATGCCTTAAAACTTAGCTATTAAATCCCGTCCATTCTGGAAACTGTCGTTGTTTTGCAGATCAATTCCATGGACAAGTCCTCTTTTTTAAGGGGGATTCAGAGCGATCGCCTTAGCCGTCCAAGGAAACGCGGGGCTTGCTTAACTCCCATCGCCATGCCGGGGGAATCGCCTAAAGAGCGGGAAACCGAACCAAATCTGTCTTAGCACTCGATCGCCAGGAGTGCTAAAGTGCAAAGGGAGTTAACCCGAAATCTTAGATAAAACTCTCTCGATAAAGACCATGGCAAAAATTATTTCCTTTAAGGATGAATCCCGACGGGCCTTAGAAGAAGGGATCAATACCTTAGCCGATGCGGTACGCATTACCCTCGGCCCCAAAGGGCGTAACGTTCTTCTCGAAAAACAGTATGGTGCGCCCCAGATTGTGAACGATGGGATCACCGTCGCCAAAGAAATTGAATTGTCTGACCCCCAGGAAAACACCGGGGCACGCTTAATTCAGGAAGTTGCTTCTAAAACCAAGGAAATTGCTGGGGATGGCACCACCACCGCCACGATCCTCGCCCAAGCTCTGATTAAAGAAGGCTTACGCAATGTGACCGCCGGAGCCAATCCGGTCGCTCTCCGTCGTGGTTTAGAAAAAGTCGCCGCTTTCCTCGTTGAAGAAATTCAAACCCTGGCGAAACCCGTTGAAGGGGATGCGATCGCCCAGGTCGCTACGGTTTCCTCTGGTAATGATGCCGAAGTGGGTCGCATGATCGCCGATGCCATGGATAAAGTCACCAAGGACGGAGTGATCACCGTTGAAGAATCCAAATCCCTCAGTACCGAATTAGATGTCGTGGAAGGGATGCAAATTGATCGCGGTTATGTGTCTCCCTACTTCATCACCAACTCTGATCGCCAAACGGTGGAATTTGATAATCCCCTGATTCTGATTACCGACAAAAAAATCAGCGCGATCGCCGAGCTTATCCCCGTTTTAGAAAATGTGGCGCGGGCCGGTCGTCCCCTGTTAATCATTGCCGAAGACGTAGATGGAGAAGCTCTCGCTACCCTAGTGGTCAACAAAGCCAGAGGCGTTCTCAGTGTCGCCGCCATTAAAGCCCCGGCCTTCGGCGATCGTCGTAAAGCCGTCCTTCAGGACATTGCCATCCTCACCGGGGGCAGTCTCATTTCCGAAGAAGTGGGTCTGAGCTTAGATACCGTCACCCTCGATCAACTGGGACAAGCCGTTAAAGTCACCCTGGAAAAAGACAACACCATCATTGTCGCAGGAGCCGATAAACGCGCTTCCGCCGCCGTGCAAAAACGTCTGGGTCAACTCAAAAAAGAATTAGCCGCCACCGATTCCGACTACGACAGCGAAAAACTGCAAGAGCGGATTGCGAAATTAGCGGGTGGAGTAGCCGTCATCAAAGTAGGAGCCGCCACCGAAACCGAACTCAAAGATCGGAAACTGCGGATCGAAGATGCCCTGAATGCTACCAAAGCGGCAGTCGAAGAAGGGATTGTACCGGGCGGGGGAACAACCCTCATTCGTTTAGCCGGTAAAATTGCCCACTTCAAAAACCGTCTGACCAACGACGAAGAAAAAGTGGCCGCCGATATTATCACCAAAGCCCTCGAAGCTCCCCTCTTCCAATTAGCCCATAATGCTGGCGTTGAAGGGTCAGTGATTGTGGAAAAAGTCAAAGAAAGCGATGCCAATATTGGTTACAACGCCCTGACCGGGGAATTTGAAGACCTGATTAGTGCGGGGATTATTGATCCCGCCAAGGTTGTCCGCTCTGCCATTCAAAATGCCGTTTCGATCGCAGGGATGGTCTTAACCACCGAAGCCCTCGTGGTCGAAAAACCGGAACCGGCTTCTGCAATGCCTGATATGGGCGGCATGGGCGGTATGGGTGGCATGGGTGGCATGGGCGGTATGGGTGGCATGGGCATGATGTAATCCCTTCCCCAACCCCTTAAGCTTGCTGTTAACTGACCGTTAAGCTAATCTTTTTTCCCGATTCCCTCTATCCCCATCACGCTTGAATGTGTAACGGAGGAGGGAATATGGGGGTTTAAAGGTTTACTCTAACTTAATCGTAAAATCTGGCGATAATTGATCCGCCGCCGCCGCCACTTTTTGACGGACATTATCGGGCAACTGAATATATCCCAAAGCCTCTGATTGTTTTTGTCCTTGAT
>JAYKIP010000339.1:0-7427 GCA_035286205.1 Merismopediaceae cyanobacterium | reverse complement strand
CCCCTACGATGGGGATTACTCTGATAGTAGAGCAAAAACTTCTTCACGGCTAACATTTTCACCATCAAGACCTTCGGCGATCGCTCTGGCTAAGGCTTCATCTTCCCGTATCGTAATTGCTGGATCAGCGAATAACATTTCAATTACCTCTTGTAAATTTTCTCGCAATTCATCCAAAGTTTCTCCCTGGGAATGCGCTCCTACAAATCCAGGCACATAACCGACATAGAGATTGGTGTCTATATCCTTTTCAATAATCGCCGTAAAAAGTTTCATATTACCTCCTGTAAACTTGCTATTGAAACATGGGTTAAATAAAATTTTTCTCCTTCCGAATCGCGCAAAGCATCCAAATAAGCATCAATGCCACGTGGTTTGGGCAAGGTTTCTGTGTCTGCCAAATGTAAAGCCAAGGCCGATCGCATTAAGGCAGTTGTGGCTTCTAAAGTTTCCCCTGTTGCCATACAACCCGCCACATCAGGACAATAGGCCGAAAAGCCCGTATCACTTTTTTCTAAAACAATAAGATATTGATCCATCATTTTAAACCTGCCTGTCTGAGAATACTGGCTAAAGTTCCCTTACGAACATCATCGCTCAATTTTCCAGCGATTGTCACCTTTCCCGACTTAGTTGGATGCTTAAACTGCCGATGACTTCCTACTGTATCTATCAAAAACCAACCATCTGCCTCCACTAACTTAATTAAATCCCGAACTTTCGTGATCATAATTGTTAAAGATTAAAAAAGCTCACCGACACGGGTTAACGCTCCCGTCAAAATAATCGTGGCTCCTGTGGCCAATAGCGTCAACGGTTCCATAATCTAACTCCTTGCTGGTTTTAGGCGTAAACCTTACTACAGGGCATTTTGGGCGATCGCCATTCGCCCCTACGATGGAGATGACTCTGATGGTAGAGCAAAAACTTCTTCACAACCGTTATTTTTATCGTCAAGACCTCCGGCGATCGCCCCTAACCCTGAGTAGAACAAAATGCCCAATAGCCCATTAATTTATAAATTAACTTAGCTGTGGTAAATTCTGACACCACCGAATCCACCACTGGGGCCAATTCCATCACATCACAACCGATCACCTCATGGGTTTCAAAGACGCGCCGCAAAAACCGTAGGGTTTCATACCATCCCATCCCGCCAGGTTCGGGAGTCCCAACACCGGGTAAAAAACTGGGGTCTAAACCGTCCACATCAATCGTAATAAACACTTTGGGAGTCGTAATGTGGCTTAAGGCCTGGTCAATCCACTGAGCATTGCCGGCCATCTCTCGCGCCCACTGAACCGGAATCGCTTTTTCCTGGATCAGCATTGCTTCTTCCTGACAAATCGCTCGAATCCCGACGGGCAAGGTGGGGAGTCCCATTTCCAACACCCGACGCATCACACAGGCATGATTATGAGCCGAACCTTCAAATTCGTGACGCATATCCCCATGGGCATCAATTTGAATCACGGTAAAGGGTTCTTGGTAATGCTGTTGGTAAGCTCTGACGACCCCGGTGGTAATGGCGTGTTCTCCCCCGATCGCCACGACAAATTTGCCATCGGCTAAACATTGACTGACGGCGGTTGTGGTTTCGGCTAACATCTGCTCGGCCGTTAGGTCAGGATTCAGCCGCGTATCGGCAACATAGGGCAAGGTATAAATGCCAATCCCATGACAGGTTTCCCGTTGTAGCTCTTCATCGTAGGCTTCTAATTGATCCGAGGCCGTTAATACACCATCGGGGCCTTGCTCACAGCCTTTGCGATAGGTAGTGGTGGCTTCGTAGGGAATCGGAATAATCACCGCCTGGGCTTGCTCGTAGGGGGTTTCAGCTTCAGAACCCAGAAATTGTTTAACGGAACCAAGGGAATGAACTACCATAGCAGGAACCAGGACTTAAATAATTGGCTTTTAAAAATTATCACGGGAGCGCAAACTTTCATGACCCATCGCCAGCCGCATGGCCCCCAATTTCTCAGTGTCGGCAATGTGATTAGTGCCGGGATTCGTATCTACCGCGATCATTTCCAGCTTTATTTCCTAGAAATACTCAAGGGCTATTTGTGGGCCTTGATCCCTGTTTATGGGTGGGCCAAATTTATGGCGATTCAGGGGATGATCAGTCGTCTAGGGTTTTATGAAATCACGGAAAAACCGGAAAGTTTGCCGGAAGCGCGTCTGCGGGTTAAGCCCCGACTCTGGAGTTTTCTGTTGACAGGTTTGTTCACTGGGTTCATTTTCCTGGGATTTATCCTGGTCGTGGCGATCGCCATTGGGATTTTAACCGCCATTACCCTCGTCACCAGTCAAACAAATTCTCCGATTCCCCTCATTACGACCCTGTTAATTGTACTGGTTTTGCTCGTCTCTTTATTTGCCTACGTTTGGCTCTATTCCCGTTTAGCCTTTGCTGAGGTGGTGATCGCCGTTGAATTAGTGAATAAGCCGATGCAGGCCATTCGTCGCAGTTGGCAACTCACCGAAGGTTATGTGATTAAACTCCAAACCATTTATTTTGTTGCGTTTTTAATCACCCTACCCACCGCCATTATCGGTAATTTAGGAACCCTAATTTTAGGAGAGGAAAGCCCAGCGGCTCCTTTTGTGGATCTTGCCTTGTCTATCTTGGTGGGGGCCTTCATTGCACCCTTTTGGCAAAGCATTAAAGCCGTGATTTTCTATGATCTTAAAGTCCGAAAAGAAGGTTTAGATCTATTGGATACGAACCCAGAAGATTCCCTAGAATAAACAGGAAAATATCTGGGAGTTTCTTAGATTAATCCTGTGGTATAGGCTTCTAGCCGCTTATTTTTGATAAACTACGTCTATTTTGGGAATGTAGTTTTTTGAAATACCTTCTGGG
This sequence comes from Merismopediaceae cyanobacterium, assembly GCA_035286205.1. Lineage (GTDB taxonomy): Bacteria > Cyanobacteriota > Cyanobacteriia > Cyanobacteriales > Microcystaceae > Woronichinia. Next base: position 4,558 of record JAYKIP010000339.1, on the reverse strand, counting down.
AGCAAGTCCCCCTTTTGAAGGGGGATTTAGGGGGATCGCCCTAGGATATCTAAGAATGATCGGTTTCGAGTTAGACGGCTTGTAACAGTATAAAAAAGTGATATTTCCTGAATATCCCTTAAAGTTTTAAAACCGTATTATTATCCTCAAAATGTAAATGGGGAGGATGATTATAACGGCTAAATTGTTGTAAAAAATAGCGAGCCGGGGCCGGAAAATGGGGAAAATCAAAATGTTGATCCCCTGCCGCCACCTCTGCCCAAAAATACCGCAGATCGGGAACCATACTTTCCGCTAAGGACTGGGGTAAATTTAACGGGGGAGCCATTAATAAGCGCAACATAAAACTGTGGGAGCGATCGCCTAAAAACTGGCGGGAAAAAACGGCTAAATCCTGAAATTCATCGAGGGTATCAATCCGATAACTTTCAATCTGTAAATGCCATTGCCCGTCCTGTTCTTCCGCCGTAATCAGACGATAGGGATGGGGATAACTGACGAGAGAACCCGTTGTAATTTCGTAAATTCCTCCCTGATGGGCAATATCTTGAACGTGGAGATGACCCGTAAAAATTAGTTGTACGCCATGACGATGCAAAATCTTTAACAATTGGGGGGCATTATCTAACATATACCTGCGCCCTAATTCATGATGGGATTGGCCGGGTAAATGTTCAATCACATTATGGTGAATCATCACTAAAATCAGCTTATCCGAATGCCGAGCCAGTTCTGATTCTAGCCAGATTAATTGCTCTTTTTCGACCTGGCCAATTTGTTTCCCCTGGGCATCAAAACTATTGGAATTTAAGCCAATCAGTTGCACCCCCTCCCCAACGGTTTGACTATAGTAAATTTGCTGGGGATCGCTATAACCACAATGGGTATAATAATGGGGAAAATCGGTGAATCCAATCCAGCGATCGCTGGCCGTTAAAGAGGGAACATCATGATTACCGGGGATCACATAACTGGGAAAGGGTAATTCCTTTAACCGTTGTTGTAACCAGGCATGATTGGCCGGTTCGCCGTCCTGGGTTAAATCCCCTGGGATTAAAAGAAAATCTGGTTTTAAAGTAATTAAATGGGCGATCGCCTTTTCTAGGGCCGGTTGACTAATCTCAACTAAATGAAAACGTTGGGCCTTCGGTTCAATAGTTTCCGGAACCGCAATGTGCGGATCGCTAACAACGGCAAAACGGAACGTCTTCATAGGTCGCCAAGGAACAAGGAGCTTTTTCTCACTATAACCCAGATATTTCAGGCTGAGTCCAGACTTTTCGGGGCCACTCTCCCCCAGAATAAAGAGGACACCCCGAAGGATGCCCAGAAGCATTTGATCCGTTGGATTGGGAGATTTACTTGAAACCCACCGCCGCTTGCCAAACAAAGGCCAAGGCCAGAAATAAAAGGGGAATAATCGGTAATACATCCACTAAAGGATCGAAAATTTGATAGGCTTCGGGTAATTTGGCGAATAATAAGGCGATTTCCATTGTTATAAGTTCCCTAGGTTTACAGACGCTTTGAGAAATTACTTTAGAACACTTTGGACGTTTAGAAAAGTCCCATCCTGGCCCCCTCCTGTTCCGTTGTCATCCCCGCCTGGGCTAACCAGATCCCCAGTACGGTTTGGCAATTTTCTAACAAAAGGCTTTGCCAGGAGACCAGAGCAGAAGCAGTGTTGGGTGACCGGTAGGGCCAAGCTTGGGCTTCAAAGGTTAGGATGGCTTGACTGAGAGTGAGGGCGAGGTTCGTGAGGGTGACGGAAGGGCGAGTTTCCCAATCGTCTAGTGCGTTAACCAAGGTTTTGAACAGCGATCGCAGGGGATCGGGCAATAACAAGGGTTCCTCCCGGACGACCGGCGGGTCTTCCAAACGGGGTAATAATCGCCCCATTGCCGCACACCGTCCCTGGGCATACTGCACAAACCCCCAGGGTACCGGGGCCGTAATGGTTGGGATAAAACTTCCCGGTAACGCTCCCAGGACGGGAATTAAAGCCCTTAACCATTCAGCCATTTGCCCATAATCCCACAGCCAGCCCAGCCCATGGGCCGGTAAAGCCGTCAAGACTTGAGAGCTTTTCCCATTCGGTACACAAGGGGGAACCGTCAAGCTCTGGGATAGGATGGAGAACACTTTTTCTAAGGGAACCTGACCCTGGGCACTGAGTTTCAAGGCGATCGCCGAATAATAACCCAATCCCTGGACTTCTACCCGTAACCGCAGAGGTATCGCTGACAGCGTTAAATTGCCGGTTAAATCCCTCATTAAATCCCTAGCAAAATCTTGGGTGAAATCCAACCCATGTAACTGCTGGAAGAAATGACCCTGGGAACGTTTTTTCAGGGATAAAATAGGGGCGATCGGCCCTACCCCTTGCCCGTAACTCTCTCTTTGTTGTGCCAATGGCCCCTCCTACAAGCGATACCCCCACCACCTGGCCAGAATTAATTCAATGGGGTCAAAACCATTACCGCGATCGCTGTTTTCCGAAGGATAGCGTGATCACGACTCGTCCGGGATTACTGTATTGTATCCATCAGGGAGCCGTGCGATTAACCGCATTGGCCCAGCAAGGAACCAAACCCAGGGAGACCCTCATTGCCCTGTATCGAACCAACCAGAGTTTTGAACTTCCCCCGACAGATCATTTTCAGATCGTGGCCCAAGCCCATGGGGATGTCGCCAGTCTCATTTGGCTCTATTGGCGAGAAATTGACCAATGGCCGCCCTTAAAACAACTGGTTTTGCAACAATGCCATGGTCATCAAAAAAGACAACTGCTTTGGTTAAGTTTGTTGGGGCAACCTTCTACCCTGGATCGCTTGTTACAATTCTTGCTCCTCCTGCTCGAAGATGGCGGTTTAGTGCGGGATCAAGTCTATTTTCTTCCCTATCCCCTCACCCATCAACAATTGGGGAGTGCCATCCGGGCCACGCGGGTTACGGTAACTCGATTAATGATCAAACTCCGGCAACAGGGAGTCATCACCGAACAGGATAATCGTCTCGGCTTAAACGCGGTGCAATTACATCATCACTACCAGATCCGGTTAACCCCGGACAGCGATGGACTTGGTTAAACTAGAATCGGACTGCTTTTACTCCCCTTTCTCCGGTTTTTCTATGATGTTTTTCCGTCATTCCTGGTTTGGTGTTCTGGGTAGTACCCTCTGGATGAGTTGCCTGTTAACCCCAGCGATCGCCGAAAATCCCGAAGATTTACAAAAACTATTGGCGACGAAACAATGTCCCTTCTGTGATTTGAGTGGGGCCGGGCTAGTGTTAGCCAATCTCACAGGAGCCAATTTAGCCGGGGCGAATTTAGCCGGAGCCAATCTCAATCAGGCCAATTTAACCGGGGCGAACCTAAGCGGGGCCAATTTAAGCGGAACTTCCTTGCAACAGGCCAATCTCACCGGTGCCAACCTGAAAGGAGCCATCCTAAACGGAACCGATCTGCGGGGAGCCTACCTAACCAATGCCCAACTCACCGCCACAAATCTGGATAGTGCCTTTATGCAAGGGGCGATCGGAACTCCCCTAGAAGCTGGCTCTCCCGACCTGTTTTATGGCTGGGGTCTGCTAGAAACCCGCAAAGGTCAATACCGTTCCGCTTTGGCCCATTACCGTAAAGCCTTGGAAATTGATCCCCAATTTGCGCCCGCCTATCTCGGTCGTGGGGTAGCCTACCTCCGTCTAGGGGATGAAAAAGCCGCCAAACAAAACGTCGAATATGCCGCCCAACTCTTTGAGAAGGAGGAAAACCCGGAAGGCTATGCGGCAACCCAGGACTTCCTCAAAAATTTACAAGCCATGCAAGACGCTCGTAACAATGGGGCAGGAACCCCTCAACTGGATGCGATCGTGCGGGGAGTCGCCTCCTTAGCCCTGCAATTTTTACTCCGGTAAAGAATTTTCTCCCCAAAATTTTGCATTATTGGCCACCTATGCTAAGATGTTAAATCGTCAGTTTAAACGGTCTAAATTGATGCCCCGAACGGGGGTGTGGCGGAATGGTAGACGCTGCGGACTTAAAATCCGTTGACCCTTATAAGGTCGTGAGAGTTCGAGTCTCTCCACCCCCATCTTTTAGCAAAACCGCTTCGGCCTTCAGGGCGGAGTGAAGGAGTCATTATCCGACCCTTTTAGGTCATTATCCATACATTTGTTTCTGAGAAAGAAAGACCCAAGGATTTTTTGCGGGTACAATCACTGTTTTAAGTTCATTTTGAAACCAGAGCTATAATTGGGACATACGATTGGAAAAGCCCATGAGAAAACGCTCGATTTCCCTCTATCTGGAAACCCTCTTCTTAACCGAGATCGCCCTTCACCCCCTCAGAAAAACGTGAATGTTAAGGGAACCTCGAAAAAAAGATTTTGTTAAGAAAAAGCTGGTCAAGGCAAATTACTTGACATACATTAGACATCTCCCAGATGAAAACCCTTTATTTGCAAGCCTTTGCGGTGTACTTATTCAAATAAGAGATCCCCTCTAATGCCTATTTTGCGTTGCTAATTCAATTTCAGCTAAAAAGATTGGGGAATG
>JAYKIP010000338.1:0-3862 GCA_035286205.1 Merismopediaceae cyanobacterium | reverse complement strand
CGCCGTCAGCTTGGCCGACTTTTGATTCTGGTGAGTCTGGGGTTTATGGTGGTGGCTCTTCCAACTGTGATAGATAACTGGGATGAAGAGGGGTTTTCGTCGCCGACTTTAGTGGTGGATGCGAATCAAGCGATTCCGTTATGGTTTTCGGGCTTTGAGAATGGCTTTCCGGGGGAGTGGCTCTACTGGCGTAATTGGAATTATCTGTACCGTATTTTTTCCCGCGATGGCCGGGCAACGGGCTACCGTCAAGCTCACTGGACAATTCTGGATCGAGAGCAAGCCCTAAAAGCCAAGATTAAACCCATTGAAGGGGATCATCTCTATAAGGGCTGGATTGTGGATGCGGAAACGGACGGTAAATCCCACCGGGCTTACCCCATTTTGCATTTGGAAGATGCCCAAAAGGACTATACAAAGCAACCCCCGATGCCCATTGTCAATCGTTTTTATGTGTGGGCGGATTGGGATACCCGTCAGGTAGGTAAAACGGATTGGATGCACTTTTTGACCCTCGGTAATAATCCCCAATGGCAGGTGTCCACCATGTCTATGGTCGGGCCGAATAGCACTTTGGAATTAGCCCATGTGGGCAAGTTAAATGGGTTTGCGGAGGGGAATGGTTGGGAAAATTTGACGGATATTCCGGCGATCGCCATGCCGTTAAGACAATGGGTGCGTTTTACGGTGTATGTGGATTATCAAAAGCCGTTGATGGTGGTGTGGATGGACGGTCAACCGATTTTTCGGGCCAACGGGGGAACCTTAAGACCCACTGGCAAAAGTACGCCCTATTTACTCCGGGCCCATTGGGGAATGTATGCTAAAGCGACATTAAATAATGGGGTGCAATATAACGATTCGATTCAAATTTGGGGACTTCCTAAACCGTTAACCCGTTTTACCGAGGAACCGATTTCTCCCTACGATGGCCGAGGTGTTATGATTACGAATTAGAAGTTTTGAAATGCTCTGAATTAAGGGGTTAATGCCTTGCGCGTCGTTTTCTTTTCGGAATAACATTATCGTTAATTTCCCAATAAGCCGAGGCTTGGGCCAGATTATAAGCTAATATAGTTTCTTCAATAGAATTTAACTTTAAACGCGGCAATTTTTGCGGATCAATTTCTAGGGATTTAAGAATAGAAGACCCCAATTCTTTGGCTAAAACAGGAATGACTGCATTCCCAATTTCTCGAAAGCCATGCCAAATTGTCCGATGAAACTGAAACCAATCGGGAAAAGTATGCAGTCTGGCCGCCTCACGAATGGTTATGCACCGGGGTAACGCATAATGAATCGGACGAGGAGCCGTATAAGCCCCTTTATCGCGGTTGGTTCCGGCCCTCAAGGTATTACAGAATCCATCGGCCGATAATTTCCAAAAACGGCTTTTTGGCTCAATGGTTCCCGGTTTAGTTATAGCAAAACGCGCCCTAGAATCCTGGGTATGAAGAGAGCCAAGATGACCATAGACGATTCCCCGGTGAAAACGATGGTGACAAAATTGAAACGCATCGCTAGGAGCCATGGCATATTTTTGACGATGGTTAATATAACTGAGAGATTTAGCAGGAATACCCCGGTCAGTCCCTGTCATAGCTGGAATGGCTTCTAAATCAGAAATAGCCTCAAATACCGTTGTCTGAGTTGAGGAAGTTTTGACAGAGGAATTGTCTAATTTTTGGGGATCAAAATTGACTTTTTTATCTGGGTATTGGGCAAGTCTTTGATCAGAGCGACTACCAAGCAGAATCAGTCTTTTTCGTTTTTGCGGTGCGCCGTATTCGCTGGCATCTAAAATTTGCACGGGGTGGGTAATGCGATAGCCAACGGTCTCAAATTGGTTAATTAATTCTTCCAAAAAAAGACGATGTTTTCCTGTAGCCATGCCAGGCACATTTTCAAAAATAAAATATTTGGGTTGGATTTCCGCCACTAGCCTAACATACTGAAAAACCAGGGCATTTCTCGGATCATCCAGTTGACGTTTGCCCATCAACGAAAAGCCTTGACAGGGAGGCCCCCCGGCAATCAGATCCACTTCCATCGGATAACCTTTGGCTTTTAAAATTGCTAACATTTCTGTGCTAGTGACCTGGGCTATATCCCGACAAATGGTATGGCAATCGGGAAAATTAAAATGATGGACGAGGGAATGAACGGCATCAAATTCGATGGCGATCGCCACATCAAACCCGGAGGCTTCTAGCCCCAGGGACATCCCGCCACAACCGGCAAATAAATCTATGGCAATAGGTCTTTGATTCATAACGATTGAAATGCAGGTTATTTCATTATAAATTAGCTTGACTTCGTTGTTTGTCTAATTCGGTAATTTTTTGAGCGGCTTTTTGACTTTCTTGCCAATAATAAGCCTGTTTTTCTAGGGGAGCTTTGGGGAGTTGCTCCAAACAATAGCGACGATATTCCAACCAAGTAAAAATTTCTAGGGAAATGATGGCCGTGGTAAAGGCTAATTCGGGACGATAGATATGTTCTTTGTCTATTTCATCTAAATAAAAAATATGATATAGAGAGCTTCTTTCTTCTGTATTGAGATTGAGGTAATCGTTGTTGAGTTGGGCTAATAATTGATTTTCTTTTTCCTCAAAATTGGGATTTTCTTCATGGAATTTAAGAATTAATTGCCAGAGCAAACGATGGGCAGTAAAGTGAAAGAGAATATCTTTGGTTTCTAGGGTTTCAAGAATAGCATCACGGAGATGAGGTTCCTGAATATAAATTTGCAGGACTTGTTCTTCCGCTTGGAACCCTTTCAGTTTGTGTTGTAAATGATGATCCGGTTTAGACGGTTTAGGGGGGGGGGATTTGAGGTTAACTTGTGTGAGTTTAGAGAATAAGTTGCGAGCATAGGTAGAGATGAAATGGGTATCACCTTGACTCAAAATTTCTGCACAATACTGGACATAATAGGTACGTTTCGTATGATCTTCTAATTGGCGGAGAATTTTTAACATTCCTTGAACCACCTGTTCAAAATGATCGGATTGTTTTAAATTCCTATTCACTAACAATTGCTGAATTTGCCAATCTAACCAGAGGGGAGCCTGTTCAATTAATTGGTGATATTGGGTAACACCCTGGGGAGAGTCTCGTATAAATTCATCGGCATCTTTCCCCGCCGGTAAGTTCAAAATTCGCAGATTGACTTGACCGCTATACACTAAGGGTTCAATTTCGGCGATCGCCCGTTGGGTGGCTTTTATCCCGGCTTTATCGGCATCAAAATTAAAAATAATTTGTTTGGATTCTGTAAAACGTAATAATAATTTCACCTGGGCAGAACTTAAGGCCGTCCCTAAGGCCGCCACCGTGTTAGTAATACCCGCCGCCTGGAGAGCAATCACATCAAAATACCCTTCGACGATAATCGCTTTATCTTGTTTTTGAATGGCTTGTTTGGCTCGGTCTAAGCCAAAGAGATTTTTACCCTTTTCAAATAGCACCGTTTCCGGCGAGTTTAAATATTTTGGCTCACTATTATCTAAACTTCTCCCCCCAAAGCCAATCACTCGACCCTGACTATCGGCAATGGGAATCATCAGGCGATCGCGGAATTGATCATAGTAACCCCGGTCATTGTTGCGCGGTTTAATCAAGCCAGCATCCTCTACTAAAGCCACCGGATATCGCTTTTGTTCCACGAGATAATGATAGAGGGTTTCCCAACCGGCGGGAGCATAACCCAATTGAAATTGTTGAATGGTTTCAGGAGCCAAGCGACGTTGCTGGAGCAGATATTCTAAGGCTTTTTCTCCCTGGGGTTGATAAAGCGCATAATGATAAAAGGTGGCTGTAACGGCAAGAATTTCGTAGAGTTGCTCCCGTAAAGACAGTT
>JAYKIP010000337.1:0-8622 GCA_035286205.1 Merismopediaceae cyanobacterium | reverse complement strand
CCAAAGAGAAAGGGTAATAATAACTCCAGAAAAATATAGCGATCCATCACCGATAATTTCGGCAATCGTTGGGAGACATTTTCGAGCAGACCGCTTTTGACCATGGGCTAGAGAGTAAGAAATTAATTCATTGTCTGGAAGAGAAAAACCCTCGTTAGCATCCTATTAAACCGCGTCCATTTTGGGCACTGTCGTTTTTTGAAATACTTTTAAGGGACAAGTCCCCCTTTTGAAGGGGAATTTAGAGGGATCGCCTTGGGAGATCCACCAACAATAGATTTCGAGTTAGAGGGGGTTTAATCAGGATCAAACCATTTTATTCAATCCCCATTTACCAAGATTAAGGCTTAAGATTAATCCCTGAATTTTAGAGTTGAAATTTTTCCCCCAAATAATATTGGCGTACCAGGGGATTGTTATACAGTTCCTCGGCACTCCCCGACGCTAAAATTTGACCATCTCGCATAATATACCCCCGATTGGTAATCGCTAGGGTTTCGCGGACGTTGTGATCCGTAATCAAAATGCCCATTTTTCGTTCCCGCAGTTGGGCAATCATCGTTTGAATTTCTGCAACGGCGATCGGGTCAACCCCAGCAAAGGGTTCATCTAATAACAAAAATTGAGGCCCCGTCATCCCTACCGCCAAAGCCCTGGCTAATTCGGTTCTGCGTCGTTCTCCCCCGGAAACCTGGGAGCCTTTGGTATCAGCGACTTTTTCAAGGCGAAATTCCTGGAGCAGTTGCTGTAAGCGGTAACGACGTTGGGGCGGCGAAACCCCGGTTTGCTCTAGGGCTAATAAAATATTTTCCTGCACACTCAGATGACGAAAAATACTGGATTGCTGGGTGAGATAGCCTAAGCCCAGTTTGGCCCGTTGATTGAGGGGAAAACGGGTAATTTCTTGTTGATTAAGCCAGACTCGGCCGGTGTTGGGTTTGACCAATCCTGTCGCAATATAAAAAGTGGTGGTTTTACCGGCTCCATTGGGGCCTAAGAGTCCGACAATTTCCCCCGGTGCCACCTGCACATTTACACGATTGACAATGGTTCGTTTGCCGTAGGATTTATGAATATTTTCAAGAACAAGGGTCACAATAAAAGTTAATTAAAGATAAGGGAGCGAAATAAATTGATAATTGATAATTGATAGTTGATAGTTGAGAATTAATAATTGATAATTAGGGATTGATGGTTAGATTAATCATTAATGACCATGAGTAGGGATTGCTTTGAACTTTCTCAGGGTTCGGTTAACCTTGATTCACGCTTAAGGGGTTGAATTTAACGGGGGTAAACTGGGCAACGAGTCATCCATTACAGGAGTCACTGGCCGAGGAGCCGCATTGTTTTCTTCGGTTTCTTGAACCAGATAGATAGATTCCACCTGTTGATTGGTTTGGGGATTGGCCACAAAACGACCTTCATCAATTAAATAGGTCATCACTTCGGCCCGCATACTGTTTCCCTGTTGCAGAACATAAACGTTACCACTTAAGACCAACCGGCGTTCGCGGCTGTAATATTGGGCCTGGGCGGCGGTGGCTTGCATTTGACGAGCAGGATAATAAACCTGTACGTTTCCCCTAGCGGTGACGACCCCGGTTTGGGAGTTGGCTTCCTGAATATCGGAGCGCACGGTCATGGGACTAGCGGGGGGGTTGGCCTGGGATAGGGAGGGGGTGAGTAAAATTACACTGGCGACACTGGCGATCGCCCCGAAAAAATTTCCCCATTGTCCCTGGGAACCGGATTTGAGGAAAGCAGGAAGATAAGCCACCATAAAGTACAAAGAATGAGAATCCTAAATATATCTATCTTAGTTGAGGTCAGAAGGATGAGTTATCAGAGGAGACACTTTTAAGCAAGCAACAGCCAGCATGACTCCCCCCGGTTGCCGATCGCTGGGCCTTAGCGTATCATTGACCCCATAGCAATCCCTCTTATCATGACCCTTCATTGTTTCCTGTCTAAATTTCATGGCTAAAAATCCTACCCTACCACCGCTCAACCTTAAAGAAAAGGGAAATCAGCTTCAGGCTCACGTCAAAACCTTACCTGGGAAGATCGCCGGGGTCAGCAAAAAGGTTCCCATCCCCCTCTTAATTGCGACAGGATTAGCCTTTATGGGTAGTGGGTATGTAACCTTCAAATTGGGAGATGTGGCCCTCAAGGGAGTCTCTTCCCCAGAAATTAACCCGGCCCAAAAATTAATAGATAGACCGACCCAACAGGCCGGAGAAACCCAGCCCCTGGTGACCTTTAAACCGGTGAGCATTACCAAAGTAGAAAAAGAAGTCAGCATCTACATTAATTCTCAACAAAAAACGACAAAGCCTTCAAAATCGGCTGTTAAAGGCAAAGGTAAAAACTCCGATAAAACCTTAGCCAAAGAATCTAAAACGAACTCCGCTAAAAAATCGGTTAATTAACGCTAATTAGAATAGATGACAGTGACCCCTTTTCCGCCCTTTATCCCGCCCTGGTATTTGCGTAATGGCTTGGCTATGACCCTGTATAGTGCCTGGATCGCCAGTCGCCGGTGGGAAAACTGGGTAAAGGAACCGGAGCCAGTCTATCAGTCCCACATTTTTATCGGAGCCGAGGGAATCCCCCTTTACGGTCAATGGGCGATCCCAGAGCAACCCCAGGCGACCCTAGTAGCGACCTACGGGATTACCGGGGATTTAGACAATCAATGGTTTCTCAAGCTTTTGGCCCGCAAAGCCTATGCCCAGGGGTTTGCCGTTGTCTTATTTGACTGGCGTGGCCATGGCAAAACCGGCGAATTATCCCCCACCCTGACGGCGGATGGTCTCTACGAAGGGGAGGATTTTGTGCGGATTGCGGCCCAAGCGAAAACTTTGGGGTGTCCAGCCCCCTTTTGGTTATCGGGATATTCCCTAGGGGGTCAGTTAGCCCTGTGGGGAGTCCGTAAAGCCGCAACCCTAGACCATTGGGGACCGGATTTGAGTTTAAAATCCCAGGAGATTGGCGGAGGAGCCGTAATTTGTCCCAGTGTGGCTTCCGAGCGATCGCTGAGGTATTTAATGGCCCATCCAGTCGGTCAGTATGTGGAAAAAGCCATTACCAAAGAATTAAAGAAACTGGCGTGGAAATTACATCGCCACCATCCCGACGACATTGACCCCCAGGCCATTGAACGGGCCACCAGTATCTGGGGCTTTGATGAACATTTAGTGATCGAACGTCTGGGTTTTACCTCGGTGTCTGACTATTATGCGGCCAGCAGTCCCTTGCCCTGGTTATCCGAATTAACCAAACCCACCCTCTGTCTCTACGCGGCGGATGATCCGTTATTTGACCCAGGGTTAGTCACAGAATTACGAGAATTAGGTCATAATCATCCTTACCTAGATATTCGCATCACCGAATTTGGCGGTCATGTGGGTTATCTGAGTAGTTCTGGGGGTCAACGAGTTGCCCAGGATGCGGATCCCTGGTGGGCAATTAATCGTCTATTAGCCTGGTTAATCGTCCAAACCCAGGCAAAGTCCTCGACTCAAGCCCTGGTGACGGCCTAACCCCCCTCTGTCTTTCGCCTACCTAACCCTTGCCATGCCTCTTCTGGTCGGCCAACTAATCTACACGAATTTACCTAAAACCGGCTTCCAGTTATTGGCGAGTCAGCATATTCCTGGGGAGGTGAAAGACAGTTTTGTTAAGGACATTGTTTATCAATTTTGGGATGCCTATAATCCCCCGCCTCTGAATTATCAAGCAGTCTTTATCCATCAGGTAACGGCTCAGAAAACCCTATTTGGTTGGCTCTACAACGATGGCCATGATGAACTGGGGCGTGCCCATATTCCCTATTTTTTGAGTTATTACCTCCCCGGTAAGTTAGACCAGGAGCGTTTGGAACATCTTTGGGCGTGTTTACAAGCGGGGCCGGTCTATTTTTTGGAACGGGCAAGGCTTTCGACGGAGTTAGCGGCAGTCATTTTACCGGAGGCGGATCAATATCGCTCGCCGCGTCCAGGCTTTCCCCTTTCGTCTTCTCTGCTGTCGGAGTTAATCGTCCAAGGGCAAAAGCATCAGTTAATTCAGGGACATTGGATTAAGCCTTCCCCGGCCATCGAACCCGACTCGATCCCTTCCGTAGCTTTTACGCCCCTGGAAACCTCCGAAACCCTAGAGACCCCCTCCGATTCACAATCCCAAGCCCTCGCGGTGAGAACCGTCTCCGATGAGGAAGAGCCACTTTCCCCCGATTTTGAGGCGATCGCCGACTTTTTTGAGGAAGTCGTGAATGAATTTATTGGCATTGAAGGATTATTGTTAATTTCGGCAACCGGGCATCCCCTAACGCCGGCGATCGGAATGGGAGAAGAAACGGCCTTAATTCTTGCCGGACGGATGCTGAAACTGGCCCAAACCACCCAACAGGAATTAGACTGGTCAAACTTTGAACGCATTGCCACCCATAGCGATCAGGGACACATCGTCCTTTCCCAATGCCTGCCCGAAATTTTCCTACTGATGAAAACCGACGCGATGCTGACGGGTTTGTTGGAAGTGGAAATGAAGCGTCTGATCAAAAAAATACAGGCTCTTTACCACCATGAAGACTCCTCCGGTTCCTACACGCGGCTCTTAACCTTACCCCCCGAAGAAGAAGACAACGAAACCTTTACCGATGCGATGATGCTACCGGAGGAAACCCTGCTCTATCGAGGTCGGCGCTTGAGTTGCTAGAATAGCTAGGGTTTTACTTTCCCTTCCCGGTGATTGAATCAGGCTCACGGAAAATCCTGCCGATTTATCTTGACAACGGCCGCCAAAAGTGAGATGTTGATAGTTTGTGTGAACTTTAAATTTAGTAATCTGAAAAGAAAAACTCTTGGCTAACGTAATTGTAATCGGCGCTCAGTGGGGCGACGAAGGAAAAGGAAAAATTACGGATCTCTTGAGTCGGTCTGCCGATGTGGTGGTGCGTCCCCAGGGGGGCGTTAATGCTGGACATACCATTGTTGTCAACGACCAGACTTTTAAATTGCACCTCATTCCTTCGGGGATTCTTTACCCTGAGACGGAATGTATTATTGGTGCAGGAACCGTGATCGATCCAAAAGTCCTTTTACAGGAGATTGATCAGCTAGAGACCCTAGGGGTTTCCGTTTCCCAGTTATTTATCTCCCAGACGGCCCACATTACCATGCCCTATCATCGTCTCCTGGATCAAGCCTCTGAGGAGCGACGGGGTAAACATAAAATTGGGACAACCGGCAGAGGGATTGGCCCCACCTATGCGGATAAGTCGGAACGGACTGGCATTCGGGTGGTGGATTTGATGGATGCGGCAAACCTGCGTAAAAAGTTGACCTGGACGGTTAACTATAAAAATGTGGTGTTAGAAAAGCTCTATAATCTGTCGCCCCTTGACCCGGACGTTGTTATTCAAGAGTATCTAGAGTACGCGGAGCGGCTCCGCCCCCATGTGGTAGATAGTTCTCTCAAAATTTATGAGGCGATCCAAAAGCGGAAGAATATTCTGTTTGAGGGGGCCCAGGGGACACTCCTAGATCTCGACCATGGTACCTATCCCTATGTCACGTCTTCCAGCCCGGTGGCGGGAGGAGCCTGTGTGGGGGCGGGGATTGGCCCGACGATGATTGACCGGGTGATCGGTGTGGCCAAAGCTTACACGACTCGTGTGGGAGAAGGCCCTTTTCCGACCGAATTAACGGGCGATCTCAATCAACACCTGTGCGATCGCGGAGCCGAATTTGGGACAACTACCGGTCGTCGTCGTCGTTGTGGCTGGTTTGATGGCGTGATTGGTCGCTATGCGGTACGCATCAACGGTTTGGACTGTTTAGCGATCACCAAGTTAGACGTTTTGGATGAACTCGCTGAAATTCAGGTCTGTGTCGCCTACGAGCTAGATGGCCAAACCTGCGATCATTTCCCCGGTAATGCCAGTGAGTTTGCCCGTTGTCAGCCGATCTATCGCACTCTGCCGGGTTGGCAACAATCCACCGAACACTGTCGCACCTTAGAGGATTTACCGCCGAAAGCCTTGGATTACCTCAAATTCCTAGCGGAGTTAATGGAGGTACCCATTGCGATTATTTCCCTCGGAGCCAGCCGCGATCAGACCATTATTGTGGAAGATCCCATCCATGGGCCAAAACGGGCCTTGTTGGATGCCAATGGTGCGCCTGTCTAAGGGTCACGGTATTTTTGCCTGGGTTGGACTCTTCTGGGTCTTACCCCGGAAGACTGTTCCAAGCCTCCCCTTTGTTAACCCTACCTTTTTATTGAACAATGTCTATTACGATTGAATGTCACAAACGCCCGGAAAACAGTAAACCCAATGCCTTACGTCGTGAAGGGTTAATTCCTGCGACGCTGTACGGTCACCAAGGGGCCGAGTCTGTTGCCTTAACCGTTTCTGCGAAGGAAGCGGCAACCCTATTACGCCATGCCAAACCGAACCAAACCCTCGTGGATGTCAAAATTCCGGATTTGTCCTGGGAAGGTCAGGCGTTAATTCGGGAGGTACAAGCCCATCCCTGGAAGCGCACCCTTTATCATTTGAGCTTTTTCTATGTGGCAAACCCTGAGGCCGTTTAAGGTCTTCTAACTTCTCAAGAAGACCAAGAAAATAGAGGCGATCGCCTTTCCCCCTAATCATTGAGATAATTTTTAGATAAATTAATTTTATGATTTTATCTAATTTTATTTTTTAGTGGTTAGGGGGATGGAGAGGAACCCAGGGTTGCTTCTCTGGGGGATGGAGATGGCGAGTATTCCGGGACTAAAACTTTTAACAAGTCTCGAATTTCTTGATCATGATGGGTTTGGCTCGCTAATAATAATTTTTCTAATTGAGAGGTTAATTCTGACCAGGAAAAACGATGTTCTTGGGCGCAGAAAATACGCGGATGAAGGGTTTTTTGAGCTTTGTGGGTATCAATCAATAATTCCTCGTACAGTTTTTCACCGGGTCGCAGTCCCGTAATCTGAATCTCAATATCTCGTCCTAATTCCAAACCACTCAAACGAATCATTTGTTGGGCTAAATCATAGATCCGAATCGGTTCCCCCATGTCGAGGAGGAAAACTTCACCGCCCTGGGCCATGGCCCCCGCTTGAATCACCAAACGCACGGCTTCGGGAATGGACATAAAATAACGGGTCACCTCTGGATGAGTGACGGTTAAGGGCTGACCTTCGGCGATTTGACGACGGAACAGGGGGACAACGGAGCCGCTACTGTCTAGGACATTGCCAAAACGAACACAGGTAAAGGACGTATGATGATCCCCTAAGTCAGCTAGGGCTTGAACAATTAATTCGGCCACTCGTTTACTGGCTCCCATAACATTGGTGGGACGGACAGCTTTATCGGTGGAAATGAGTACCATATTGGCCACATCACAGGCGATCGCCGCTTGAGCGACATTGAGTGTCCCCTTAACGTTATTGTGAATGCCGAGGGTCGGATTGGCCTCAACGATGGGTACGTGCTTATAGGCCGCCGCATGGTAAATCGTTTGGATGCGATGACGACGAAGCACCTGACGTAAATGCAACTCATCGGTGATATTGCCGAGATAGGCAAATAGCGTTAATTGGGGAAAGTGGTTACGGAGTTCTTGCTCGATGGAATACAGGGCAAACTCGCTCAGTTCATAAACCACTAAGCACTGCGGTTGAAGTTGAGCAATTTGACGACACAGTTCTGAGCCGATGGAGCCGCCGCCCCCGGTGACTAAAACCGCTTTATTGGTAATATTGGTTTGCAGGAGTTGAGGATCGGGCAAAACTTCTTCCCGCCCTAATAATTCGGTGACATCAATATTGCGAAGATTCGTCATCGCAATGTCTCCCGCCATCAAGGAGGCCACCGTCGGAACAGTTTTAACCAGAATCGGCAACGTTTCTAACTTCTCCACGATCGCCCGGCGACGGGTTTTGCTTAAATGGGTCATGGCCAAAACGACCATATCAAAGGGATACTTTTGATAGAGGAAGGACAAATCCCTGGGGGAGAAAACCCGCAGACCTTGAACATACTGGTGATGTAATTCCTCATCGTCGTCCAGAAAACCGACCAGTTCATAGCGCGATTCATACAACAGCGATCGCACTAGCTGGGAACCGGCTTCTCCCGCCCCATAGATCATTAAACGTTGTTTTTCTTGATTACTAATTTTTTGATTGAGTGCTTTAAATAAACTCCGAATGAAAATACGAGAGGAAGCGACGAGGAAGAGAGTTAACAAGGCATCTACCACTAAAACACTGCGGGGAAGCGGCCATATCCCTCCCAAATACCCCAGAAAAACAATGATAGCGGCACTGATTAAAACAGCCTGGCCAATCGTAGAGACAAAATCAATCCCTGTATAACGAAGAATTGAACTATAAAGACCCTTGACTCTGAAGACTATCAGCTTAATACTAATAAGTAATAAAATTGGAAAGAGATAGTGATCAACCTTCGCTAATAGGGATAAATCAATTAAACAGAAAGCTCCTAGTATAGAAACCACAAAGAGAAATACGTCTAATAACCATAAAATCTTACGCTTATAGGGACGACCCAGGGAATGATAAGCATTAAATAGTAGTTGGGCGATTCTCGTCATC
>JAYKIP010000336.1:0-2682 GCA_035286205.1 Merismopediaceae cyanobacterium | reverse complement strand
TTAACCACCACCGTTAAAGCATCGAAAGCAACGGGCAATTCCATGTAACGAATGCCAGCTTTTTTACAGGCTTCTCGTTCTGAAGCACTGATGGGGCGTGAGGCGTTGGAAATATCCGTTTCCCCTTTGCAGAATTTTTTGAAACCGCCACCGGTGCCAGAAATCCCGACCGTGACCCTAGCTTTACCACCCTGGGCTTTTTGGAAGTCTTCGGCCACCGCTTCGGTAATGGGATAGACGGTGCTGGAACCATCAATTTTGACGGTGGGAACCCCCTGGGAAGCGACCGGGAGTTGGGTCAAGACGAGGGTTGCTGTGGCGGCGATCGCCAGGGGACGGTTCAACCAGGACGAATGAGTTAGCGTATCCAGGGAGAAAAATGTTTTTGTTAGCATAGAGATTCCGGGAATTAACAAACGCTAAAAACCTAGACCCATCATCTCAGTCCTGCTTTAAGAAAGGGTTTAAGGTAAAGTAAAACTTTGTTTAAGAATTGATTATCGTGAGGGTTTTAGGGGGAGTCAGGGGTCATTCTGGCTTAGAAGGTGGCTTTTTTGCGGAGCAGTTCACCAATCGTTAAACCGATCTGGGATTTTCCCTCAAATACGGTGCCGGCCTCTCCATTTTGAAAGGTGACATTCGCCAAATGATAACCTTCGGGGGGAAGGGGAACATAACCGACTTGGCTGACGATCGCCGGGGCTTCCTTCAGATAAAATTCGACAAAATTGCGGAGATTGTCATTGTTTTGGGCCGCCTCCAGATTGACATAGATAAAGAGGGGACGGGATAGGGGCGAATAGGTGGCATTTTCGACGGTTGTTTGGGAGGGCAAGATGGGGCCTTTACCGCTATCAATGGGAACCGCTTTCAGGTGTTTGGCATTTTTGTCGTAGTAGGCAAACCCAAAATAACCGAGGGCATTGGGATTTTGTTCAACGGCTTGGACGGTAATATCGTCATCTTCGGTTTTGATATAGTCCAAACGACTCGCATCTGCCTGACCAACGATCGCCTCGGTGAAGTAATCAAAGGTGCCGGAGTCTTGTCCTGGCCCCACCAGGTTGAGGGGTTGTTTGGGAAAACTAGGGTTAATTTGCTCCCATCGGGTGAGTTTGCCTTGGGCGGCCGGTTCCCACATTTTCTTGAGTTCCTCCACCGTAAAGCTTTTCACCCAATTATTGTTGGGGTTGACCACGACGGTAATGGCATCAAAGGCGATCGGCAATTCAATAAAACGAACGTTATAGCGATTGCATAGACTCATTTCGGCTTGGGTAATGGGCCGAGAAGCATCACTGACTTGGGTTTTGCCTTCACAAAATTTTCTAAAACCCCCCGTTGTTCCCGAAAATCCGGTGGTAATGGCAGGAGCCGAGGGATTGGCCTGTTGGTAACTCTCTGCCACGGCCTTGGTAATGGGATAAACCGTACTGGAACCATCAATGGTAAAGGGAGCTTGCTTGCCTCCCCCACAGCCCGATAGCCCTAATCCCAAACTGATTAAAAGGCCCCATCCATACCGGGAAAAGGCTTGTTGAGTAAAGATCAATAACGACATAGGTGCTTGATTCGCGTGGGAATGATTCTATTATTTCAAGAAATCTTGATGGGTAAGGTTAACGGGAGATTAATTTTTGGTTGTCGGCAGGCAATCGGGCAGGATTAAGGCGGGATCGAGGATAGCAACGGGAAAAAATCGTCAGGAAAGGAGAGCGGGATAGGCCAAACTTAACAATTTGATTACCAGGTCTTTACCTTAGACCTTTAGACTGAGGACTCGTATTGGCTGTGCTATCCATTCCTTGGGTAACGTAACCGTTGGTTGACTCTTTGGATTACCCGCTATGGTTTTTACCTATCCTTCCCTCACGATTAGCTTGGACACGGAAAAAGCTTATACGTCGGAGTTGCGCCGTCTGCATTTCTACGATAAGGGGGGGCAAATTCCTCTACGGGAAGAGGGGGTTTGGCAGGTCTATCGAGGGTTTGTGCAATTAAGCGAGTTATTGGTGAGTGGGGATGAAATTTTATTGGGTTGGTTACAGTCTTCTGGGTTTCTCGGTCTGGGTTTAACGCCGTTGCAATTGGAAACCTATCAGGCTAAGGCTCTATCGGATGTTTATTTGCGCTGGTATTCTCTTCAAGAGATTCAAGAACATCCTAAATTAGCGGATCTGGTGTTACAACAAACCCTACAACGCTTGCGACAGACGGAACGGTTATTGGCGATCGCCGGTTTAAAGCGAGTAGATGAAAGATTAATGGCTTTGTTAAGGTTACTGGCTCAGGAAATGGGGGAACCCACAGCAGAAGGAATCAGACTCTCGGTGCGTCTAACCCATCAAGCTTTAGCCAATGCAATTAGTACAACACGGGTGACGATCACGCGTTTAATCGGGGATTTGCAGACCCAGCAAGTTATTCATTTTGATGGCGATCGCCATTTAATCCTCCAGACCCAGCGTCTTAACGGCTAAATTGCTATCTTTTTAGGGGGGTTAACGGTATAAAACCAAACACACTGATCGAAACGCCTTCAAGATGGGGTGGGGTAGGGGTTTGGTTGACAAATCTAGGTATATTCTAAGAAACGGCATAATCGGTATATTAGTGACGATGGGGAGCTTGAAAACCCACAATAATATCAGTTTTAGGAACACCTAATTCTCATCAGAACGG
>JAYKIP010000335.1:0-3744 GCA_035286205.1 Merismopediaceae cyanobacterium | reverse complement strand
GTTCCTGGATTACCCGTAGCCACTAAACCTTGACGAGTGCTGAAAGCCCGTTTAGCCTCATTGATCACTTGTAGGACACGGGAATGATTAATCAGGGTAAATCCGAATCTTCTGAGCCAACTATCTCGACGACGATAGGTTTCTGTTTGATTGAAGGAGGTATCCATCACCCATTGACCGTCTTTTTGGATGAGAAAAGGGGCGAGGCGATCGCCGGGACTCAGGGCTGGGGAATTATTCACAATATCATTGCCCGTAAAAATTTGTAATAACACCAAATCCGGTTGATATTTCCCTACGTGCTTTTTCAGGGTCATTAATTCCTGGGCTGTCCCGTAATCCCCAACCCCAAAATTAATCACTTCAATAGGCCGATTTTTAAAGGCTGGGCATTGGGCTAAATTTTGCTCTAGTTTTGACCAATAGGTATCTTCCGCATTAACTTGAATCGCTTCAGAAAAAGAATCCCCTAACACCGCAATTCGATAAGTATTAAGTGGCTTAGGAATCGCGTGATCTCCATCCCTTAAACCGTCTTGATTGATGGAGACATAGCCTCTCCCTTCGTGTGTCCATTCTGCGGAATAATTCGGAATTAATTGATGCCCGCGATCGCCGTCCACATCATAAAAACTGGGGTAACTAATGCCCGCAATCCGCAGGCCAATTTCCATCATGCCCCCCCCGAAAAGGACACTACCGCAAATCAGGAGGGTATTGGCCAACAGGGGCTTAAATTTAGGGGAAGGTTTACCGGATTCGCCCATCATCATCTAGGGGTTAGGAATCTAAAGAGCCTTCTATTAAACCATTAAAGCCGTAGATTTTGCGTTCTCCTTGGAAAGCCACTAACTCAACGGTGCGTTCATCCCCCGGTTCAAAACGTACTGCTGTCCCTGCCGGGATATTTAACCGCATTCCCCTGGCTAAAGCTCGCTCAAAAATTAACGCCGTATTGACTTCAAAGAAATGGTAATGGGAACCCACTTGAATCGGGCGATCGCCGCGATTGGCCACCGTGATTTGCCGTACTTCCCGGCCGGCATTAAGTTCAATGTCCCCGGCGGGGGTAATGATTTCACCTGGAATCATAGTTTTTCCTGTTGATAGAGTGGGGGATGTCTTAGGTTATAGCAGGTTTACCTAATCTTTTGGGGTATTGGGATTAGCGGTTTGTAGCGGATTACGCCAATTTAACCAAATATCCTGCTCCTGTTGTAAACAAGTATGGGGTTGTTTGTTACCGACTTTTTCTCGCATAAAGGCAATACTTCTGCCGAAAAACCAACAGCAATTTACGCCAATTAATCCGACTTGACTATAAAATTTAGCAAAATATCGGGAACGGGATTGATAAAGGTAAGCCCTGGGACGTTTACGAGTGGCAATATCTTGTTTGGTGGAACTGCTTCCCCCCCGTAAATGCACCACTTTGGCTTCCGGAAAATTCATAATTTGCCAACCGGCCTGACCCGCTCGCCGACAAAAATCCACGTCTTCATAATACATAAAATAGCCGTCATCTAAGAGACCAATCTGCTCAAAAACCTCGCGGCGAATCATCACACTGGCAAAACTTGTCCACTGGGGAAAACTAGGGCGATCGCTGACTTCAACAGGCACATTAAAAGCCTGAAAAAGTTTGGTAATCACACTGGTGGCGGCTCCAGCAATCAATTCACTGACGGGAGAATGAAACCGAAAACAACTAATTTGGGGCGTACCATCGGGCCATTCTAAGCGGGGACTGATTAAACCGACTTGGGGATTTTCCTGGAGGGTTTTTAACAGTCTATTTAACGCATCGGGTCTAACAATTATATCGCTATTTAATAACCAATAAACATCAGCCTGGATTGCCTGAATACCTAAATTATTACCCGCCGCAAATCCGCCATTCACCTCAGACGGTAATACCTGCGCCCAGCCCTGCCATTGTTCCTGTTCGATCGCCCCTTGAATAATGAGGACAGATTCATCCCCCGAAGCATTATCTACCACGATCACTTGATGGTGTTGCGGATTGACTTGCCCGGCTAGGGAGCGCAAACAATCAACGGTTAGGGCCGGAGTCCGATAATTGAGAATAATAATTCCGAGGGTTTTGGCAGAAATGCTTGGATTGCTCATCATGGCGATCGCGCTAGGAGAACCTTTAGTAGCATACAATATTAAGCATCAAAAAATTAAGCCTTTAAACTCTTCTTAAGCCATGACCTCCCAACTTTTTACCAAACTGGTTGATACGCTACAGCCCTACGCCACTGGGATATTTCCAGAACCGCCCACAAAGCCCGATTATCCCACCGAAATTTATCCCTATACGACCCAAGCCTGGGGCAGTCATCAAGAGGGAAATTATGTGATGGCCTATATTCCCCAACGGGAAGCACCGGCAGTTCCCCAAATTATTATTTATCTCCATGGCTTTGCCTTTGGTAATCCCTATTTTTACACTGCCCACATGCAACATTTAGCCAAACAAGGCTATTACGTTTTTTTTGCTGACTACCAAAAAGATAATTTTCCTAATACTCAAACCCCGCAACCCCCTAGCAGTGATCTCGTCACCATTAAACAATTTTTAGCAGCCGCGTTGGATAGTTTTCAAACCGCCGGGGCAACCATGATCGCTAATGCCAATCAAGCCGTTCAACAGGCCCTACAGGTGGTTTTACCTCACTCTCAAGACTTTGATATTTATCTTTTTGGTCATTCGGTTGGGGGACTATTTGCTTTGAGTTGGCCCTACTATATCGGAGCCACAAATATTAAAGGCATTACAGTCGCCGATCCCATTCCCGGTACAGCGAATTTACCCGCCTGGTTACGAGACGCTTTACCCAATGATGTGCCTTTTTTAAAAGAACCCGTTTTACCCGCCCAAACCGGTCAGGGACTCAGTAATATTCCGACAGCGATTTTAATTGGCAATAGTGATTTATTTGTTAAGGTCTCTGATTGGCAAAAACTCTGGCCGAATTTAGCGACTACTACCAAGCGCATTTACATTTCCCAAAGTGATTATTATTACAATGTTTATCGCTGTGATGACCGGCGGGCTTTGGTGGCTTATCACAATCAATCGGTCACGGATACTTTACTCTATGGCCCAGAAGATATTCAACTATTAATCGGGGGAGCCGGTATTCAAAATGATCTGCGATGGCGATATGTTTGGGATGCTTTTGATGCCATGCTGGAAGGAGAAAAGGCAAATCAATTAACGTTTAATATGGGGAAATGGTCAAACGGCAAACGAGTCAAACGGATTAAAAATTGGCCAAAAATTTAACAACAGAGTAAACATTTCTTGTCTTAGAATAGACTCGGTTTATAGCAAGTTATTTTTAATAATTCTCAAGATTTTTTAGGCATTTATGACGAACTATTCCTCCTCTGTTACAACCCAGAAAATTTTACAAGCCATTGAACATCTCCTGCACGTTGTTGCTAAACTGCGATCGCCGGAGGGAGGCTGTCCCTGGGATTTAGCCCAAACCCAACAAAGTTTAACTCCCTATGTTATCGAAGAAGCCTATGAGGTCGTCCACGCCATTCAATCCGGGGAACAAAAGGCGATCGCCGAAGAATTAGGGGATTTATTACTACAGGTGGTATTACAGGCCCAAGTCGCCCAGGATGAAGGTCATTTCAACCTAGAAACCATTGCCCAGGGTATCAGCGAAAAATTAATTCGTCGTCATCCCCACGTCTTCGGAGAATTAGAGGTGGAATCGGTGG
>JAYKIP010000334.1:0-9938 GCA_035286205.1 Merismopediaceae cyanobacterium | reverse complement strand
TCATGCCACCTCGCTTATTTCATAATGGTTGGCCATCAATTTAGCCGCAAATTGGATACAGGCATAAATATCTTCTGGGGTTAAGGTAGGATATTCTTCCAGGATTTCTTCAATAGAATCACCTGCCCCCAAAAATTCCATAATGGTTTGTACAGAAATTCGAGTCCCGGCGATAACGGGTCGTCCATTACAAATATCTGGATGAATCGTAATACGGTTTTTCATTGAGATGATTTTAGTTTGATTAGCTGTTCTAGGGAATAATGAATAGTGGGGAGATTACCTAAGTCAATGACTGAAACGGAACCCCGATCACACAAATAAAGAATATTGTGTCCATTTTTTTGAAGACTCCATGTTTCTTTAAGGCTAACATAGTGGATTTTTGTCGAGTACCCAAAATGTTGAAGATTGCAACATAATTTTACATAGCCGGGGTGATTAATCTGGTTTCAGGTTATTTATGAAGATGTTCACGCTTTATAGCCCCTATAATTTGGAAAACCCTGCCTAGAGAGAAAACCATGAGTTATCGTATTGATCGCCGTGCCTACGCTGAAACCTATGGCCCGACTGTGGGAGATCAAGTCCGTTTAGCGGATACCGAACTCTTTATTGAAGTGGAACAGGACTTTACCACCTATGGGGAAGAGGTCAAGTTTGGCGGCGGTAAGGTGATTCGGGATGGTATGGGTCAATCGCCTCTCTCACGGGCCGAAGGGGCTGTAGATACAGTAATCACGAATGCTTTAATTTTGGATTGGTGGGGGATTGTCAAGGCTGATGTGGGGATCAAGGATGGTTATATTTGTGAGATTGGCAAAGCGGGTAATCCCTATATTCAAAACAATGTCAATATTATTATTGGGCCGGGAACGGAAGTCATTGCTGGGGAAGGCCGTATTCTGACTGCCGGGGGAATTGATGCCCATGTCCATTTTATTTGTCCCCAACAAATTGAAACGGCGATCGCCTCTGGTTTAACGACGATGATTGGGGGAGGAACGGGGCCAGCGACGGGAACCAATGCGACAACTTGCACCCCAGGGGAATGGTATCTGGCTCGAATGTTACAGGCGGCCGAAGCGTTCCCGATCAACCTAGGCTTTTTGGGCAAGGGCAATAGTGCCAAACCCGCAGGCTTAATTGAACAGATCCAAGCGGGGGCGATCGGGCTAAAACTCCACGAAGATTGGGGAACCACACCGGCGGTCATTGATCAGGCTCTCAGCATCGCGGATGAATACGATGTGCAAGTAGCTATCCATACCGATACCCTCAATGAAGCGGGGTTTGTGGAAACAACCATTAATGCCCTAAAAAATCGCGTCATTCACACCTATCACACCGAAGGGGCCGGGGGCGGCCATGCGCCGGATATTATTAAAATCTGTGGCGAGTTAAATGTTCTGCCTTCTTCCACTAATCCCACTCGTCCCTATACCTTAAATACCCTCGAAGAACACCTGGATATGTTGATGGTCTGTCATCACCTCGATCCCAACATTCCCGAAGATGTGGCCTTTGCCGAATCCCGTATCCGTCGAGAAACGATCGCCGCCGAGGATATTCTCCATGACCTAGGGGCTTTTAGTATGATTTCGTCCGATTCTCAAGCCATGGGTCGGGTGGGGGAAGTGATTATTCGTACCTGGCAAACGGCCCACAAAATGAAGGTACAACGGGGTCGTCTGGCCGAAGAAACGGGAACCAATGATAATTTCCGGGCCAAACGCTACATTGCCAAATACACGATTAACCCGGCCATTACTCACGGCATTTCTGAGGTGGTCGGCTCGGTGGAAGTCGGTAAATACGCTGATTTAGTCCTGTGGCAACCCGCCTGTTTTGGAGTAAAGCCGGACTTGGTGATTAAAGGGGGCATGATCGCCTGGGGGCAAATGGGTGATGCGAATGCCAGTATTCCTACCCCGCAACCCGTTCACATGAGACCCATGTTTGGCAATTTTGGGGGAGCGATCGCCGCCACCTCCTTAACCTTTATCTCCCAGGCCGCCTTTTCTGCCCAACTACCGGAAAAATTAGGCTTAAAAACCCAAGCGGTGGCCGTCAAAAATACCCGCAATATCAACAAGCAAAGTTTAAAACTCAATACCGCCTTGCCACGCATGGAAGTGGATCCGGAAACCTACGAAGTGCGGGCCGATGGGGAGTTATTAACCTGTGAACCGGCGACGGTGTTACCCCTGGCCCAACGGTATTTTTTATTTTAGAAAAGGTCAATCAACGATTAGAAGGTATCCAGGTCAATCGCTTTTGACCCGCCGGTTTTCAGTTGTTGCAACAAAATATCCAACTGTCGCCACACTAACCCCGCGATCAAGATCGTAACCGGGAAGGCGATCGCGTAGGAAATCCAGGCACTACCCAGAAAAATCGTCACCCCCGAAGCCAAGAACACACAGACCCCGGCACAAATGCCCAAAAACGG
Source organism: Merismopediaceae cyanobacterium (assembly GCA_035286205.1). Classification (GTDB taxonomy): domain Bacteria; phylum Cyanobacteriota; class Cyanobacteriia; order Cyanobacteriales; family Microcystaceae; genus Woronichinia. Next base: position 7,486 of record JAYKIP010000334.1, on the reverse strand, counting down.
TAATTGTAGGTCTAAATCCTTGAGGCTACTATCGGGGGTTTTGAGCCAGAGCTTAACCTTTTGTTTTAACGTCGCTTCAAAGGCTAACCCACAGCTAACCCCGACTAATAAACCCACCAGGACTAAAAAATAAGGCGGCTCAGGCAAGTAATACATAAATCTTTATTTTTCCGAAAGGGCCAGCAATTATCATAGCAAAGCCTTACCCCCTCCCCAACACAACTTTCTCCCCGACGGTGGCCGGCCCTGTCCCAAGGGGGGGTCATTTACCTCAGGCCATCCTGCTCATGGATTCCATAGATAAAAACAATGGAATTATTTCGTAAACTTTATTCACAAAACTTTACAAACTTCCCTATAATCAAAACATCACTAATAAGTATTTTTTCTCATAGCCTCCCATGATGGAACATTTTCCTTGGCTCTCTACCTTAATCCTTTTGCCCCTGGTGGCCGCGGCCTTGATTCCTGTCCTCCCCTACAAAGACAGCAAGCAAGTGCGTTGGTATGCCCTCGGTGTGGCGATCGCCGACTTCGTGTTAATGGCCTTTGTCTTCAGCCAAAACTATGACCCCAGCAATACCGCATTTCAACTGACTGAAAAATATGCTTGGATTCCCCAATTTGGTTTAAGTTGGGCCGTTTCCGTAGATGGCATCTCCATGCCCTTGGTTTTATTAGCCGGGTTAGTCACCACCCTCTCGATTTTTGCCGCTTGGCAGGTGGATCATAAACCGCGTCTCTTCTACTTCTTAATGTTGCTACTGTATTCAGCCCAGATTGGGGTGTTTGTCGCCCAGGATATGCTGTTGCTGTTCATCATGTGGGAATTGGAACTGGTGCCGGTTTATCTGTTGGTTTCCATCTGGGGAGGTCAAAAACGGCAATACGCGGCCATGAAGTTCTTACTCTATACTGCCGCCGCCTCTATCTTCATTCTCGTTGCCGCCCTCGGCATGGCCTTCTACGGAGATACCTTCACCTTTGATATTGCGGAATTAGGCTTAAAAGATTACCCCTTAGCCTTGGAATTGTTCCTCTACGCTGGCTTGTTAATTACCTTTGGTGTCAAACTCGCCGTTTTCCCACTCCATACTTGGTTACCCGATGCCCATGGCGAAGCGTCTGCTCCCGTTTCCATGATTTTGGCAGGGGTTTTGTTAAAAATGGGCGGTTATGGCTTAATTCGCTTCAACTTAGGCATTCTGGATCAAGCTCACGTTTATTTTGCTCCCATTCTGGTGATTCTGGGCGTTGTCAATATTATCTACGGCGGGTTTAGCTCCTTTGCCCAGACCAATATGAAACGTCGTTTGGCTTACTCTTCCGTTGCTCACATGGGCTTTGTTCTCATTGGTTTAGCGTCCTTTACCGATTTAGGCATTAGTGGCGCGATGTTACAAATGCTTTCCCATGGCTTAATTGCGGCGGTTCTTTTCTTCCTCGCTGGTGTCACCTACGATCGCACCCACACTTTAAATCTGACGGAAATGGGCAATATTGGCAAAATTATGCCCACCGTGTTTGCCCTCTTTACGATGGGAGCTATGGCCTCGTTAGCTCTTCCCGGCATGAGTGGTTTTGCCAGTGAGATCGCCGTCTTTGTGGGCATGACCAGCAGTGATGTCTATAGCACCACCTTCCGCACTGTAACGGTCTTCTTAGCGGCCGTGGGTCTGGTGATTACCCCCATCTATCTGCTCTCCATGCTTCGTCAACTCTTCTACGGTACGAACGCGCCCCTGGTCTGCGAAATGGAAGGTTCCTCTCAAAAAGCATTACAGGAACAACCGGCGGTATGTTTTGGAACCAGTTGTGTGTTACCGGCTGATGCCCATTATGCCGATGCCTATCCCCGTGAAGTGTTTATTGCGGCTTGCTTCCTGTTACCGATTATTGCGGTGGGCTTCTATCCCAAGTTAGCGACCCAAATGTATGACAGCACGACGGTGGCCATTAATCAGCAGTTGGTACAATCCCATGCCCAGATTGCCCAAAGCCATTCCCGGAATATCTATGCGGAGTTAATGGCGGCTCCGGCGCTCCCTGAAGTCACGAAGGTCGCTGTCCGTCCTTAAGGCTCTGAGAAAAACCTTATTAGTTCTTACTTCATCTACTACTTGTCATTTGCGATCGCCTTGGAGAACCAGGGCGGTCTTTTTTTGGGCGATGAGGGAGAAAGGTTCAGAAAAGGGCCGAGAACTCGTCAAATTACGTTACAATCAACTATTGTTTTATAGAGACTTGTCTTTGAGGGGGGGTCATTGACTGCTGAACAACTAAACCTGACCGTGAGTTTGCGGGGGACTCGTGAAGTGCAGACTATTTGCCAAATTTTCCGTTTAACGGGCCTACTCGATTCGTTTTCCGAACCGACTTTCCGTAAAGTACTCAGTGATCTGATCGCCGAAAGCCCCTACCAAATCATCCTCGATCTATCCAAAATTGATTTTCTTGATAGTTCTGGTCTCGGTGCTTTAGTCCAATTGGCGAAACAGGCCAAAACTAAAGAGGGGAGTCTCCATATTGTCACGAATTCCAGGGTCACGCAAACCGTCAAGTTAGTCCGTCTGGAGAACTTTTTGCCGTTGCATAATACCCTCGATGAGGCGATCGCGGCGGTAAAACCGGCTTAAACCGTTGGCTATGGTGTCCCCTCCCCGACCGGTTCTCTTTGCCGATCCCCTCGTCTGGTTGCAACAATCTGGGGAGAAACAAAGGCTTTCCCTAGAACAACTCTCGCCCCAAAGTTTGGCCTATCTAGGGGATGCGGTCTTTGAGCTTTATGTCCGTACCTGTTATCTGTGGCCACCGTCCCGTCTCCGGGATTACCATGGTCAAGTGGTGGCCCAGGTGAAAGCCGAAAATCAAGCGGCACTCTTGCAAAAACTATTACCCTATCTCACGGCAACCGAGCAGGAAATGGTGCGTCGGGGTCGCAATGCCACTGGAAAATGTCCCCGTCGTCTGCCCCTGACCCTTTATCAACAGGCCACCGGTTTAGAGACCTTGTTAGGGTATCTCTATCTCCGGGATGGCCAACGGCTCCAAGAACTTTTACAATTACTAACCCCCTGGGAAGTTGAACCCTTGCGTTCGGCCCCCTGACGGCTTGCCCTTCTTTGTCTCCTCCCTTTTTTGTCATGCCGAAACCGCCAAAGCGTCCTAAACCGAGCCGTAAATCGCTACGCCCAGGGCCCCATGCTTCATCCCAGGGTCAAGAGGAGGATCGCCGTTTTTCTTCCTCCCCTAAGCCGAAACGTTTTGGTAATAGTTCTTCCCGGCAATGGCCCGACAAGCCGACTCTCCGCGAGGGAAAACCCTCAAGGCCCGCTAACCCTCGTCCCGTTTCCAGCGATCGCCCTGTTAGACCCGCCCGGTCTATCGAGCCAAGACCCACCGCTCCCCAGGGAAATCCGCCCCCGGAGGAAGAGGACACAGCTTCAGATTTGATCTATGGTCGTCATTCGGTGTTAGCGGCCCTGGAAGGCGATCGCCAACTGAATCGCATCTGGGTGGTTAACCGTCTGTTGTTTGATCCCCGGTTTCGTACCCTCTTAATGGCGGCCAAGGCCAAAGGAACCGTCATTGATGAGGTGGATAATTTTCGGCTGAATCAGATTACCCAGGGAGGTAACCACCAGGGGATCGCCGCCCAAACCACACCCTACGCCTATTGGGAATTTGATGCCCTCCTCGACCGGGCCAAAGCTCAAACAACAGAACCCGTGATTCTGATTGCCGACAGTCTGACCGATCCCCATAACTTGGGAGCCATTATCCGCACCGCCGAAGCCTTTGGGGCCCAGGGTTTGATTCTGCCGCAACGGCGATCGGTGGGAGTGACCTCAACCGCCATGAAAGTGGCCGCCGGGGCCCTAGAGCATTTTCCCGTGGCCAGGGTCGTGAACCTGAGTCGCGCCCTCGAAGATCTGAAAACCGCCGGCTTTTGGATCTATGGAACCGTGGCCGGGCAAGGTAAAGCCCTGGATCAAGTGGAAATGCGTGGGGCGATCGGGTTAGTGATTGGTTCCGAGGGTCAAGGTCTGAGTTTACTTACCCAACGTCATTGTGATCATCTAGTGTCTATTCCTTTGGGCGGCAAAACCCCCAGCCTGAACGCCTCCGTCGCCGCCGCCATCAGCCTCTATGAACTGTATCGGCAACGAGGTTTGAGTAAACTACACCTGTAACCTCGCTTGACGGCCACTTTAAAATTTGTATCAGCTAAGACTGCCATAACGTCCTAAGTTTCGTTATAACTAGGGGATTACCCTTGGGCAAAGCCCACTGGCTACTCTCAAGTCTCCTTTCTGGGCTGGAATGTTAAGAAACATTTCAATTTCAGGTTTAAAATAACCGCTAAACGACTGCTTTTGGCAAACCATTATGAAAGATTTTTTGTTACCGGCACTGAACTGGCTCGGATTGGCCTATTGGGTCGAGATCGAAACGACGCTTCCCCGTTGCACCTACTATTTTGGCCCGTTTCTTAACGCCGCCGAGGCTGAACTGGCTGAATTGGGCTATCTGGAAGATTTAAAAGGTGAAGGGGCCCAGGGGATTCAAGTACGAATCAAACGGTGTAAGCCAGCCAAGCTGACGATTTTTGATGAAACGACGGAAGACAGCCTCTCTTTCAAGCGCATGATCCCGGCCAGTAGTTAGCTCCGGGAAAGGGCTACAATGGTTCTGCTTCACTCCTTTTGGATTTCATGCGTCAGCGGAACCGTATCCTGATTGAACAGTACGAGCAACAAAAGCAATGGTTTCAGGAGTTGAGCCGATGGCAAGGTTCGGTGATCCCGGTCATTTTGCCCAAGGTGTTGCTCTTTATGGTGATGAGTGTGGGGATAACGGGATTGTACGTCCAGGGTATCAATCTCGCACTCCCCATCAAAAGTGGCCTGATTCCGAGTATTGTCCTGGGTTTGTTGCTGGTGTTTCGGACGAATACCGCCTACGATCGCTTTTGGGAAGGGCGTAAGTTATGGGGCAGTTTGATTAATAATGTGCGGAATTTGTCCCGTTTAATTTGGGTGGCGGTTCAGGAAAAAAATCACGAAGACCGGCTGGCCAAACAACAGGCGTTACGTCTGCTGGAAGCCTTTGCGATCGCCATGAAATTGCATTTGCGGGGGGAGAAAGTCAATCAAGAGTTAGTGCCGTTAATGTCCCCCGATTTTTATGAGACACTGCAACACATTAACCATCCCCCCCTAGAAATTGCCTTCTGGATTAGCGATTATCTGCAACAGCAATCAAACCGCGATCGCATTAACCCCTACCAATTAAACGCCATGTTCCAGCTTTTGGATGATATGGTGGATACCCTGGGAGCCTGTGAACGAATTTTAAAGACCCCTATCCCGGCCGCCTACGCCATTCATCTTAAGCAACTGGTTTTTCTCTATTGTTTAACCTTGCCCTTTGAGTTGGTGGATCAGTTGGTATGGTTTACGGCTCCCCTGGTGGGCTTAGTCAGTTTTGCTATTTTTGGGATTGAGGCGATCGGGGTAGAGATCGAAAATCCCTTTGGCTACGATGCCAATGACTTACCCCTGGATCAAATTTGTCAGACGATTCAACGCAATTTAGAGGATTTGATCCGTTTTACGCCGGACGATGATCCGGGGAAACGCGCCTAGACGTTGGAATATAAACTATTGCGAAGAATGGTGTAACCCTTAATTAATTCCTGGATACCCCGACCCAGGGGCCATGCCGGTTGAAACCCTGTGCTTAAAATCCGTTGATTGGAGACAATGTAATCCCGTTTGTCGGGATCTTCGCCAATGGGAGCCTCTAAATAGACAAAGTTGGGCAGGTATTTTTTAATTTCTGCACAGAGTTCTAATTTAGATAAATTGGCATCTTCTAGACCGACATTGTAGGGTTTGCCCTTCATCGTTTCAAAGTTTTCTAGCCCGTGTAAAAAGGCTTTAGCCACGTCCCGAATATGAATATAATTCCGTTTGAAATGCCCTTCAAAAATGACCACTGCTCGGTCATGCACCGCCCGATAAACAAAGTCATTGACCAATAAATCTACCCGCATCCGGGGAGCCATACCAAAAACCGTTGCCAGGCGAAAGGTGATGCTATTTTCCCGTTCTAAAACGGCTTTTTCCGCTTCTACTTTGGTGATCCCATAAAGGGAAATAGGGCGCAGGGGACTGTCTTCGGTGCAGAATTTACCGGCTTCGCCAATGCCATACCCACTATTGGTCACGGGCATTAAAATCCGTTGACTCGGACTAGCTAAACGACAAAGCATTTGCACTGCATCCTGGTTGATGGTTTTCGTGCCAATTTCATCCCGACTACAGAGGGGGGCCCCCACCAAAGCCGCGAGGGGAATAATCACATCGGCTGTTTTTAAGAGGTCTTTAATTAAGGATTCATTGCGACAGTCGCCCCGCACAATTTGAAAGGTATCGTAATAACAACATTCCGCCAAGCTGGATTGACGAAACATGAAATTATCTAAAACGGTGACTTCGTGACCCTGGGCGAGGAGGGTGGGGGTTAAAACGGAACCAATGTAACCGGCACCGCCAGTAATTAAAATTTTCATGGGGATTGCTAGAGAAATGATGATTTTAGAAATTGTATCGGGATTTTTAGAAACTTTAATTCGCTATCATTAAAGCATCTTTTTGTTTCACCGCTTCTAGGTAGTGGGCGATCGCCTCTTCCGAGGAACCGGAAAACCGAATCCGACCGCGATCTAACCAAATAGACCGTTCACAGGACTCTTTAATAAAATCTAACCCGTGAGAGACTACCAAAATCGTGGTGTCGTGGTTCCACAATTTATCCATCCGGGCTTGACATTTATGTTTAAAACTTTCATCTCCCACCGATAAGACTTCATCTAAAATTAAAATATCCGGTTCCACATCGGTGGCGATCGCAAAACCTAAACGAGCCATCATCCCCGAAGATAAAGCCTTCACCGGAGCAAAGGCATAGTCCTGTAATTCTGCAAAATCAAGAATATCCGGCACCCGTACCTTCATCTCTTGCCGGGAAAAACCTAACATCACTCCGTAAAGAATAATATTGTCCTTCACCGACAGATCCGGATCAAAGCCGCCTCCTAACTCAATTAAAGGCGCGATGTCTCCCTTGACCCGTAACGTCCCCTTACTGGGTTCTAAAATGCCGCAAATCACCTTCAAAAGCGTGGATTTCCCTGAGCCATTGGAGCCAATAATGCCAATTTTTTCTCCCGAATTGACCACTAAATCCACATTATCCAACACTAACTTTTTCGTGGGTTTGCGATACTTCCCTTCCAGCACCGAAAAAATCGTCCGCTTGAGGTCATAGGAAAATTCCTCTTGCGTGCGCCGGTGGAGGGTTACTTGGTCTAAGCGAATAACTTCAGTCATCTAACGAATCAATAGTGCCTTATTTACAACAAGTCCATGAATTGCTTTTGCCAGGAACGAAAACAAAACCAACCCAAGCCCAATAAAAT
>JAYKIP010000333.1:0-4747 GCA_035286205.1 Merismopediaceae cyanobacterium | reverse complement strand
ATAACATGATCCAATAATTTCAGAATTAACTCCGGCTGTTTCAAATAGCCTAATCGCTCAAACGTCCCAAAACGAATATGGGAACGACTAAAACGCACCATCACCGAAGAGCGAGTCGGAGACGGTTCATCCCCCCGCCAAAGCCCTTCCCCCGTTTCCACCAGACTCAGACACCGGGACGTTGTAACTCCTAACCCCTGGAGAGCTTTCGCCGCCAAGACTTCGCGCACTCCCCCCTTTAAGGTTAAGCGACCGTCCCCCCGGCGAGAATAGGGCGTTTGTCCCGATCCTTTTGTGCCAAAATCGTAGAGATAACCGTCTGTCCCCCGCACTTGACCGTACAGAAAACCGCGTCCATCCCCCAACTCCGGATTATAGGATTGGGCATAACCCGCAATTTGATGACCGTGATACCGCAACGCCAGAAAGGGCCGGACTCCCTGAAAATAACCAAAGGCTTCGACAAAATCCTCGTCTCTAACTTGGTGCGGCTCAAGTCCTAAGAGGGGCAGTAAAGCATCATTACGCCACCGCAGTTGATGGTCGGGAAAAGTCGCCGCCGCTACGATGTCATAGTAGTCGGGGCCAAGATTTTCTAACGCCGGTTCGTACTGAAGACTTAAAAAAGGATTACTCACAGGAAAATTTAGAGAGAGAAACGTCAGGATTGACTAAAAAATAAAAGCTTTGAGCGATCGCCTTTAGCTATGTCTTGGCTATTATATCGGTTGATATCCCTTTTTCCCGACGCTATTCTGCTTTTTTTGAAGAATTAGTAACGATAGCCCAAAATAAGGTATCAAGATTGATTAAAGTCCATGATTTATTAGGGTTTGATCCCCCTAAATCCCCCTTAAAAAGGGAGACTTATTAGAACGTTACGTTTAAACTTGTTCTAAATATTGCGTTAAATCTTCTAAGAGTCGAGGTAATTCTGCTTCTGTTGTCAGACGAATTTTGTCATCACGAATGGTTAATAAAACCTTAGCGGCAAAGGGACTGGGATATAAATTAGGATTACAAAAGACTTCTATAAAGACCTCACCCGCATAACGGTATTCCATTGAAGCTTGTTTTTCGGGGCGATCGCCATCCTTAACTTTGGCCGCAATGGTTTTTAACGATCGCATTAACTGATCAATTTCTTTTTTTAAGGTTTGGGCGGCTGAGGGACTATAGCGAAAGGTGACGGAACCTTGGGGTAAATTGAGGGTTAAAGAGGCCATGGCGGAAGACTCAAGGGAAAACGGGATATATTCTCGGTTCTTTGATTGTCCCATGTTACGGCGATCGCCTCGGAGGGGAGAGGGTAGCTTTCCGCGAAAATGATCATTTTTTCCACAGTCTTGATCGTTTTTCCACAGCTTTTGGGAAGGTTTTCCACAAGGAAAAAATTTAGCGAACTTCTTCTCCATCAAAAAAGGAGCCTCTTTCGGGGTGAGAGAAAGCTCCTGGCTCTAGGGTATGGAAAAAACAGACGAGAAATAGGTCTCGTTATCGTTCGGGTTAGAGTTGAGGAACAAATTGCTCTTTTTCCGGAACAACCACGTATTCCGCCACAATTTGCCGAAATTCTTCCCCGGCGATCGTTTCCCGTTCAATTAATAAATCCACTAAACGGTCAATCACTTCCCGGTGATTCTGGACAATTTGCCGCGCCATTTGGTGGCCCTGTTCGGCGATCGCCCGGACTTGAGCATCAATTTGGGTGGCCACTTCTTCGGAATACTCTGCCCGATTCATCAAACCACCACCAAGGAACACCTCACCGCCGGAACTTTCGAGGGAAACGGGGCCTAAATTGCTCATCCCAAAGCGAGTCACCATCTGACGGGCCATTTCCGTGACCTGTTGCAGATCGCCCCCGGCTCCGGTGGTGACTTCATCTTCACCAAAAACTTCCTCTTCAGCAGCGCGACCGCCCATCGCCCCAGCAATCCGGGCCATTAATTGGGCTTTGGTGGTTAATCCCTGTTCTTCATTGGGCATAAACCAGGTTAACCCCTGGGCTTGACCGCGAGGAATGAGGGTGACTTTTTGTACGGGATCATGGTCTTTGAGGAGAGTCCCCACGATCGCATGACCCACTTCGTGATAGGCAATTAAGCGTTTGCTCTTGCTATCAACTAGGGGCGTACCTTCCATACCAGCCACAACCCGATCCACCGCATCATCAATTTCCAGGAGGGTAATGGCTTCTTTACGACGACGGGCCGTGAGAATCGCCGCCTCATTCAGTAAGTTAGCCAAATCTGCACCACTGAACCCAGGAGTCCGACGGGCCACCGCTTCGATGGAAACCTCCGGGGCTAACTTTTTATTGCGGGCGTGAACTTCCAAAATTTCTAAACGACCTTTGAAGTCCGGGGCATCCACAATTACCTGACGGTCAAAGCGGCCCGGTCGCATTAAAGCAGAATCCAGCACATCAGGACGGTTGGTCGCCGCAATGATGATAATACCGGTATTGCCTTCAAAACCATCCATTTCCGTAAGTAACTGGTTCAGGGTTTGTTCCCGCTCATCGTTACCACCACCAATTCCTGCGCCCCGTTGACGACCCACTGCGTCAATTTCATCAATAAAGATTAAACAGGGAGCATTCTCTTTGGCTTTTTTAAAGAGATCCCGTACCCGTGATGCACCAACCCCGACAAACATTTCCACAAATTCAGAACCGGAAATGCTGAAGAACGGAACCCCGGCTTCCCCGGCGATCGCCTTGGCCAACAATGTTTTACCGGTTCCTGGCGGGCCGACTAATAAAACCCCTTTGGGAATCTTGGCTCCCACAGCGGTAAAGCGTTCCGGCTGTTTTAAGAAGGTGACAACCTCTTGCAATTCTTCTTTGGCTTCATCAATACCGGCCACATCGTCAAACATAATGCCGGTCTTGGCATCCATCTGGAAACGGGCGCGGGATTTGCCAAAATTCATCGCTTGACCCGGCCCCCCCGGTAAATTGTTAGAGCGACGGAAGAGGAAAAAGAGCGAGGCAATGAGAATCACCGGAAACACCAAATTCCCTAAAAAGCCCCAAATCATGCCATCATTTCGCACCGGGTGAGAATCCAACCGCACATCCGAATCCCGCAACTTAGCAATTAAATCGGGAGCATTGGCCGGTAAATCTACCCTGGAGCGCAGTACCCGATCCACCTCCGGATCACTCACTTGAACGATCGCCGTCCGACCGCCTTCATAGAGATCCACACTGAGAATGCGATGGGCATCCAGATACTCTAGGAAACGGCCATAGGTCATGCGCGTATTGGCAGTATTGTTATTGATATTGGCGGCACGGTTGGCAAAAGTTCCCTGCCACAGAAAAAAGCCCACCACCAAGACGGGCAATGTCCATAACAGGATAGTTCTCCAGGAAAGTTTCATAGTTTTTCTTAAAAATAGGGTGATTTTGTCTAGGGATTTCAGACGGGGAGCCTTACGTCTTTTTTACCTTACTCTAACTTTGGGGGTCAAGCTCCTAGCATAGGTTTAGGCTTTTAGCCAAGTTATGTTAACTAAATGTAACGTAATTCTCAGATTTCTGGCAAGCGGCCCCTAGTGGAATAGTGTACTAATTTTCAGGGAATGATCCGTCTTTGGGAAACTGCGATATTCTTGAAGGGCATTTGCGATCAACGAACCCTATGCTACAAATTAACGACTTAAATGTTTACTACGGCGAAAGTCATATCCTCCGCAATATAGACATGACCATTCCCGATGGCCAAATGGTTTGTTTAATTGGGCGTAACGGTGTCGGCAAAACGACCCTTTTAAAAACCATCATGGGGCTTTTAAAACCGCGCACCGGCAAAATGGTCTATGAGGAGCAAAATCTGTTAGCCAAAACGACGGATAAACGCGCTCGCGCCGGAATTGGCTATGTTCCCCAGGGTCGAGACATTATCCCCCGTTTGACGGTACAGGAAAATTTACTGCTCGGTTTGGAAGCCCGGCCCCAGGGTCGTCCCAAAAATGCCACGATTCCCGAAGAGATTTTTGAGCTTTTTCCCGTTTTAAAAACTATGTTAATGCGGATGGGGGGGGATTTAAGTGGTGGACAACAGCAACAGTTGGCGATCGCCCGTGCCTTGATGGGGAAACCGAAATTATTATTATTAGATGAGCCGACCGAAGGCATTCAACCCTCGATTATTTTAGAAATTGAAGCGGCGGTGCGTCGAATTATTGCGGCGACAGGGATTTCAGTGTTATTGGTTGAGCAACATTTACATTTTGTGCGTCAAGCGGATTGGTATTATGCCATGCAAAAGGGAGGCATTGTGGCTTCCGGTTCAACTCAGGAACTGAGTCAGGATGTCATTCAGCGTTTCTTGGCGGTTTAGACTTGGGGTAATTAAAAATTTTGCCCCCCGGCCCCCAACTTTGGGGGAGAAATGAATAAAAGTCTTAGGTTAAACCACGTCCATTTTGGGAACTTTAGTTTTTTTGAAATACCTTCTAGGGGGATCGCCCTAGGAGATCCAAAAATTATAGGTTTTGAGTTAGACGGGTTTTATCAGTCCTTCAGGCTTGTGTGAGTTTCATTCAGTTTTATTCAGTTTTATTGAAATATTTAACCTATGTTTGTTGTCCATCGTCTTCCAGCCCTGAGCGATAACTATATTTTTCTGCTCCATGATCCGGATTCCCAAACGGCGGCGGTGGTGGATCCGGCGGAAGCTCAACCGGTTTTAGCTTGTTTAAAGGAACTTCAGGCCAACTTAGTGGCCATTTTTAA
>JAYKIP010000332.1:0-5109 GCA_035286205.1 Merismopediaceae cyanobacterium | reverse complement strand
ATGAGTCAAAAAATCTATCCCATTAGCCCTGCCAAAATTGGTAATCAAGATGGGTTTCGTTTACCCCGTGGATTTTCTAAGGATCATCCTGAGTTGGTCAATGCGGCGGGAGAAGTTGAAGTTTTAGATGAAAAGACCCTGTTAGTTCGTCTTGATGTCCAGCCGCTGGAACAGGATGAGGATGAAGACGAAAGTTTAATCATGGGTTTATTTTTAGATTTTTTGATGAATGAGGCGATCGCCAACCCAGAAAGCTTAGTGCCCTATACAGAAATAATGAGCCAGCAAGTGGATGAGTTATTGGCAGCTGTGGTTGTGGAATGAAGCCAATTATTTGTCAGGGTTGGAAAATTTACTTTCATCCGGTGTTCTTTCAGCAATGGCAAGATCTTCTCAATCGAGTCATCGCATTGAAGCAGAAATTAGAGCCAGAGGACTTTATCCATCATCCCGAGGCCAAGTTGTTCAAGGCAGTGGATCAGGGCATTAAGCAAAAGATTGCCCAAGATCCTTTGGCCAGTCATTTTGCGTTATCAGGGTCGTTGCGGCGGTTTAGTCGATTGAAGAAAATGGGCCTGCCCCATCGGTATCGCCTATTTTTTCGCGTTTTTCGGGAACAGCAATCAATTGTGATCCTTTGGTTAGGGTTTCCCCGTAAGGCCGGAGATAAAAAAGATTGTTATGCGGTATTCGAGAAATTAGTGAAGCGAGGGGATTTTCCCCACAACATGACAGACTTTCTCAACGCTATTGCCTTAAATCAAGATGAGTGAGGTTGATTTAAGGGCATTCCTTAGCCGGTGCTGGGCAAAAATTTTGCTAGGGGATAAGTCTGTAAAGCATTAAGGGCAGACAGCATTAATGTAGTAAGTCATGGTTTCATGCAGTTATACAATCTTGCTTTTATACAGTAATGATTGTAAGAATTAAGTAATTAAAAGGGTTTACGGGAACTTTATTGTGACTCTACTTTGTCATTCATCAATGAAAGCATTTAGTCAAGTTTGCATACATTCATGAAAGTTATTGCCATCAGTGGTTATAAGGGGGGGTGTGGCAAGTCAATGACCAGTCTTCATCTGGCTCGGTACTTAGCCGACAAAGGCAAGGTATTGTTAATTGACTCTGACCCTAACCGTAGCTGTGAAAATTGGTTTAATCGGAGTCCTAATGCGGTTGCCTTCAACGTTGTCAACGAAAAAGCGGCTAGTCGCCATATTCCTGGCAATGATTATTTAGTGTTGGATACCCCGGCGCGACCGGCCAGCAGTGAACTTAAGGAAATTAGCCAAGGGGCCGATTTAACGATTTTGCCCTGCATTCCCGATGCGTTTAGTTTGCAGGCGATGTTCTCCATGTTGCCGGATTTGGACTCCCAGGCAGTTTACCGCTGTTTATTAACGGTTTGTCCTCCCCCTCCCTCGAAGGAAACTATCAATGTCCGCGAGGCCTTGTCTGGGGCGAACGTTCCTTTGTTTAAAACTCAGATTCGCCGTTCCGCTGGTTTTGTCAAGGCGATCGCCCAAGGGTTAGCCGCTTGTGATCTGCCTGCGAAGGATCGAGTGGGATGGCTGGATTATAAAGAACTCGGCAAAGAAGTCCTGGCAATCTTACAAGCATGAAAGCCTACAAACCTACAAAACTACTTTTCTACTTTCCTGTAAACATTCATTAATGATGGCCTAAAACCAATGAGCAGCAACTATAAAGAGATTCTTGATCAAGCGAATAAAGAAAAACAGCGTCAAGCGATGGAAGCCAGTAATCCTGCAAGCATACAAGCCAGCAAAGATGATTTGGTTAATCTCTGTGTAAGGGTTCCTAAAACATGGCGCACAACAATTAAGGCTAAGGCAGTTCAGAATGATTTGACCTTAGAGAAATTAGTGATAGAGGCCGTTAATCAATATGTAGAGCAACAAGGCTGGTAGAAATTTTGCTAGGGGATAACTCTGATAATTTACTGGGGCAACAACGATGATTTTTCACATTACTACCGCAGACCATTGGCAGTTCGCCCAACAGTTGGGGCAATATCAAACGGATTCCCTAACCACAGAGGGGTTTATTCATGCGTCCGAAGGCCATCAGGTGCTTGATGTGGCCAATGCTTTTTATCGAGGGCAGGATAATTTGGTCGTGCTGAAAATTGACCCCTACAAGCTCAACGCCACGGTTCGATGGGAAGCGCCGGTTCATCCCCAGGCTGATCAAGCTGGTCAGGTGAGTAATCACCGGCAATTTCCCCATATTTACGGCACGATTAATCTGGATGCGGTTTCAGGGCTAAGTGTTTTGGTTTGTGGAGAAGATGGTCGTTTTGTGAAGTTGATTGACTTACCAGTAAGCTAAGGAAAAAGGGGCTCTTCCGGTCTGATTATGCTAAATTCGGAATCAGCAAGCCCAGAAGCCTTTTATATCAATACTTTCAGGTTTTTTAGGCTCACAACAGTTTGTTAATATTTAGTCTGGACTGAAAACCGTTTCATACCAAGGCTTTCCAGAGATTCCCTTGCTTATTAAGCATACTGAATCGGGAAGAGACTCTCTTATGCTTTGGTTTTACGCTTAAAAGTAGCCCCAAATGCTATGGCAGCACTGGCGCCGAGTAGGGTTAACGGCTCAGGTACTGGTTGAAATTGAAGAATAATTTCATCGCCATTACTCAGGCTGAATGTATAAGATTGACTTGCATCAATCCCTAATCCCAGAAAGGTATTATTTAGAAAAGTGCCACTACCACTGATAGGGGCGTTAGAGAGATAACCTTCAGGGAGATAGATCGCATTATCAATAGGAAAACCAGGGTCACTAAAAATGCCCATGTCATCGCCTGAGCCAGAATCTCCGTCAGTTTGAAAGGGCGCACCAGGGAGTGCAAAATCGGGCGCATTAATGATTGCCCCCTCATATCGATCACCCCCAACGCTTCCTTTTCCAAAACCATAGCCGTTGATTCCAGTTGGGCGAACCAATATTATGCCATTACTGAAGTTTGCAGATGTTGGTGAACCCAAACCTGTTAAATTTATTTGCCCTGTCCAGGTAAAAACAACATCGTTACCTACCTCTTCCCCAGTGAAAGTTACCACAGCTTGAGAAGATGGAATAAACAGAAAGTTTAGTGAGGTAGAAAGACTAACAATAAGGCCAGCAACGGCAAAATCTTTAAATAAAATCATAATGTGGAAGAGTTTGACGAGATAGATGAGACAATAATAAACGTGTTTTTTTGTTTTGGCAAGAGCTTATTTTGGGCAAACGTATACTCATTTGAATGATGTTTAAGTCTGCAAATTCAGTAATTGTCAGTAACTTTTAGAGATCAGATATTTTTCTCACAGCACCAGCTCATGCTTTCAGCATCACTGACCTTTGGCGTAGTTCAATTCCTATAAAATTCAATCCAAATAGACAGCATCATGCAAGTGAATACGATAAAAGTCCCTAAAATTACTTCTAAATCTGTTGCTTTTCTAAATTTTCTTGAAGCAGGGGATGGGGGTTTAGTCATCTCGATTTTTGCCCGAACAATTAGAAGAACTAATGGTGACCAGAGAACCAAGATTGCTGTTTCACCTCCCATGCCAACCATGTTAGCTGGATAACCACTAAGCATTGCACCTGGTAGATATAAGATGGTTCCGGTAATCCATTCCCCCCAAGAATCTGCTTTTTGGATTGTGGCGCAAATTATTACAAGATCGACTATTAAGTTAATATAAGCAAGATCCACACTCATATTGTTTCAAGACTAATTTCAATAAAAACAAATATTTTATTATGTACCATGTCTTTGCTTAAAATGGCGATCGCCGACTATCCCGCACAAAATTCTGCCTACCAGTCTCGCCCCCAAGGGCGATCCTAACTAATCAAACCTCTGGCGATCGGTCACTTCCTGTCAGGGGTCATCACAGCACCAGCTTATGCTTTAGGCTTCACTGACCTCTGGCGATCTCACAGAGATCCGCTACGCGGTGCGCCGACCAACCCCTAGTAATTTTTGGTATCCGTTAGCTGTGAGAATCATCCTGGTAAACCAATCTAAACTTTTGATTCAAGTCCACGGTCGAAAATGAGAAATAAAAGCCTCCATACCTTGAAGCGTTACGTTCTGACGCTGGCACCATCCGCTCTTCCACGGTCTTGTAATCAACTGCACTAGCGTAAGTGCTGATAGGGCGCGAATCATGTGGCTCATAATCAACAACAATACGATCACCTTTCTTGAGTAATCCTTCACCCCCACCAGTAAATGGTGCAGCCCACGCCGTCATGTAGTGAACGGTCATATCGTCCAGTGCTTCATAAACATCTCCCTGCTGTGGGAATCGCATTTCCGCAGGAATCAGGCTCATCTCGTAATCTCGCGCCCAGTCAATTTCAGGACTTCCAACAAATAACCGCTCACCTCGTTCGGCTTCTGCACACAAATCCGCGATAGTTTTATTCCATCCGGCGGGGACTGGTGGGATAGACTTGCTCATGGTTAGCTACTGATTTAGACCAATATTTAACGTATCACACGCTAATTTTCCCAAAGGCATAATTTTATCTAAGTAAATACAGCGTTGGGCGATCGCCAATAGACATCTCCAAGACTTACAATTCAGTTAGAGATAGGCTCTTGGACTTGTATTAGTACAATAGCCTGCCGCATGAAACCTTGATTTTTCGTTCCTAATTGAATTTTCATAAAAAACTATGCCTCATTGTAACCTCAATTTTTTCACCTGAATCTTCCTCTTTTTTTAATTCTAGAATTAAAGCTCCTATTCTTATCCTTACTAAGCCACATACCGTCAAATACACTGATTTATATCGACTTTTACTCAGTCTAAACCTCTCTCCCATTATCCTAAATATTTTTATTACTCGTATTAGATGTTCTACATAAATTCTTTTCGATGAGCATACTTTATTATCTTCTTTTTGCTCTTTTGTTAATTCTCTACCCTTCGGCTTTTTTGTCGGTGTGGTAATTTGCTCTTCACCTACATAAGCCTTATCTCCACAGAATAATTGTCTTTTGTCAAATTTATTTAGAGTCTCCCGGCAGATTTTGATATCACTTGTTGGACCAGCTTTACCGACAACTAAATCGAC
>JAYKIP010000331.1:0-9535 GCA_035286205.1 Merismopediaceae cyanobacterium | reverse complement strand
ACCACTGTAGAAATTAGATTAGAGGACGTTCTGATCAAGATGGAGAACCGGTTAGAACGGATTGAGAACGAGCTAACCGACCTTAAGGTTAATCAATCGCGGATGGAAGAAAAGCTGGATGCGATCGATACCAGCCTGTCGGAACTCAAAAAGCAGACTGATAAGCAGGATAACCGTCTATGGTTGCTCATTTCAGGAATGTTTCTGTCCCTGTTAGGCATTTTGGCTAAGTTTGCCTTGAATCCCTAAGCCGTGATCGCCCCTTTCCCAAATTTGTTACTCCAAAAACAGAACAAGTAAGCAACCGTTAAAGAAGATGTCAAAGACCTTAAAACCCGTCAAAACCGACAAATCTGGGTTTTGATCATTGCTGTCATTGGGGGCATTATCCGGTTCGTTTTTTTTCTCTAATCCCTAACGGGCGATCGCCTCTTGCAGGTTCTAGGATAAATGAAGAAAAGCTCTCAATTACGCTCTAATACCGATAATCCCTCTTATGGGAATTAGACAAAAGCCAGTAAAAAAGCGGCTTTTACCGCTTTAAGGGGAGATGACAGGAATCATTTCAGGACAGTTAAGACCCCTGGGGGATCAGCGGAATTTTTTTCACTCGGAAACCAAATAAGGTTAATTTTTGAGGAATCTCACTTAATTCAATCGGGCTAATTTGTTCATAGGTTGCGTTAGAAGTTAACAGAATGCCTAACACACTAACGGGAACTTGGACAAATAAATTGGCAATTAAAAAGGCGATCGCCGCTACTCCTAGGGCCGCAATACGAATTTGAGGCAAGTCTAAAGCCGGTAGCGAAGCCAAAGGCGCAAAATAATAAAGAGCGAATAGTTTACCCGTCATTAAGAGAGCCGTTAAAACCGTTAAAACCCTTTGATGAGGCTGTTTAAATAAACTGAGAATTTTACGCTGTTCTAGGGTCAACATTTCTGGACGTAAAGCAACCACCAACAAACTAAAAATTTCAAAGGGCTTATGCCACTGCATCCATAAAATGGGTAGGACACCAATTCCCACTAAAAACCCTAACTCCAACCAATAAGGGGTTAAAGGAACCGCGATCGCCAAGGCCAACCAAACCACCAGAAGGGCAAAGGGCGCAACCGCAATCCCCGCTAGATGTACCCACAGAAAAGGTTCTGAACGAAAAGAAGCCATAAAATCCTCCGAGAAAGCATCAAAATTCACCAAAATTCACAACGGCTTAGGGGATTATCCCGACTAACGAGCCTGAAGCACCCGTTCCCGTTGGGGAGGTTTACCATCCGTGCCAATGATCAACTCCCGCTTATTGATGATGTAGTTATGCTTGCCATCCGTGCCGCGAAACAGATCCTTTTCCCGTTCAACCGGAATCCGTTGATAACCGGTGCCGTCATAAAAGGTCATGATCATTTGAAAACTGGCTTCCCCTCGGCAAATCGTGACTAACCGTCCTGTGGTTTTAAACGTGGCTTCAGGTTTCTCTAAACCGCAGACACTAAACGCCCCTGCCGGAGACGCAAAACTCAGCGGAAAAGCAACATTCAGGCTCAGGGCGATCGCCGACAAAGATAAATATTTAACCAGGTTCATAAAGATTAGGGGTTTGCTAACTGGGTCTTTAACCAATCATACCAACTGCTTAACCCTTCCCCGGTGGTTGCCGAAACTGTAAAAATCTGAAGCTCTGGATTCACCTGACGAGCGTATTCTACACAGCGATCGCAGTCAAAATTCACATAGGGCAACAAATCCAGTTTATTTAAAATCATCACCTGACTCGCCCGGAACATATGAGGATACTTCAACGGTTTATCCTCCCCTTCCGTCACCGATAACACCACCACTTTGGCCCTTTCCCCCAGATCAAAGAGAGCGGGACACACCAAATTCCCCACATTCTCGATCATCACAATGGCCCCCTGGGGCGGCTGTAACTGTTCCAAGCTATTTCCCACCATCGCCGCCTCTAAATGACAACCCGTTCCCGTATTCACCTGAACCACCGCACACCCCGTCTCCCGAATCCGCTGGGCATCGTGACTGGTGGCTTGATCCCCCTCCACTACACAAAACGGTATTTGCTCCCGTAGGTCAGTAATGGTGCGCGTCAACAGGGTCGTTTTTCCTGAGCCTGGCGAACTCACCAAATTTAACGCCAAAATACGCCGCTCTTGAAAATACAGACGATTGCGCGTGGCCAACAAATCATTTTTGGCTAAAACATTCTGCTCTAGGGTCAAGGTGTGGGTTCCCTGGGAATGTTCGGGGTGATGATGTTCGTGATGATGATGGTGACGGTGGGTAATCACTCGACCATCGGCTAAAACGTGGGTATGATCTTCCGTTTCTCCTTGGATCATCCCTTCGGCTCCTTCAGAGCAACCACAGGTCACACACATATCAGTTTCTCCCTTAGAATTAACAATTCTCGCCTAGGCAATAACTTAACTATCACTATAACCGGGTTTTCTGGGAGCGATTCACTATGACACACCAAACCTTAAACCTGAATGATGCTCTTTACACCTATTACCAGGCGATCGCCTATCGAGAACCGCTCATCTTACAAGAACTGCGTCATTACACCGCCCAACGCCCCGGTGCGAAAATGCAGATTGCCCCGGAACAGGCCCAATTCCTGACCCTCCTAGTCAAACTACTGGGAGCCAAAAATCTACTGGAAATCGGTGTTTTCTACGGTTACAGTTCCCTGGCTCTTGCCCTTGCCCTTCCCCAAGATGGCCACCTCATCGCCTGCGACCAGGAGATAAAAACAACGGCGATCGCCCAACAATTCTGGCAAAAAGCCGGTGTTCAGGATCAGATCATCCTGAAACTGGGGCCAGCCCTCAATACCCTTCAGGAACTCTTACAAACGGGGAAAAACGCATACTTTGATTTAATTTTTATAGATGCCGACAAGCGTAATTATGATACCTACTACGAAATGAGCCTGCTTCTGCTACGTCCAGGGGGTCTGATTCTCCTCGATAACGTTTTATGGTCAGGCAAAGTGGCTGATCCCGCCATCCAAGATCCTAAAACCCAAATGCTCCGAGACTTAAACCTTAAACTCCGCTTTGATATCCGGGTAGAAATTAGCCTCATCCCCATCGGTGACGGCCTTACCCTCATCCGCAAAACGTGAGCGTCATCTTATCCGTTTCAGCTAATGATAGAAATAATCCACAAGAGGAATGATCCCCTTAAACCTTTGGAATAGGGTAACTTGTCCACCCCCAGCCCTTCTTCTACCTTGGCCAAAACCGAGAAGCCTGACAAGAGATAGCAATTTCCCTGCAAAAGATCCGTTCAAAGATCACCACGGCCTACCAAGGAGCCTTTTTCATACAATCCCGAATCAGATTGTCCCTAACCATCAGTTGTTGCATCGTCTCCAACAGATGATTAATCACATCCTCCCGGCCGAGTTCATGGAACTCCTGATGAAGACACTGTAACTGGAATTGTTGCTCCAACGATAACTCAAACGCTTTACTATCCATCTGACCTACGCTCCTTCACTAATAGATTCTAAGGACGTGCGACCCATGAGGCCACAAAGCACATTGGTTTTGACCATTAAAAGACGAGAGGCTTGTAACAATAAATCTAAAGCCTGCTCCCGACTCATCGCCTGAACCGCGTCACGCATCCGACGATATTCAAACTGCTGTTCTAGGGTTAATCCAAGGGAAGTTGGTTCCATACAGAATCCTCCTCACTGTCGTCTTACGACTGAAATGTAAACTTAATGTAACAAATGATTGACAGATTGTCTAGGTTGTGTTGACATCTTTCTACCGCTAGGGTTCCCCAGTAGGGGGCAAAAGATAGCAGTCACAGCACATTCCCTTTTTTTTAGCAAGCCCTTTCGGGGAAAAAAGCTCAAAATGAACAAAATTATCGTCCATTGAACAGGATTGCTGGGCCCTATCTTAAGTTTTGCTAATCAAAGCCTCCCCCAGACAAGAATTTTGCTAATCATTTGACGAGAGGGATCAAAATCGGTAAGATCCAACGTGGAAGTCAAATAGGCGAGTGAATCGGGAAGAAAATAAATGTTAGTTCTGCCCCTAGTCAAGCTCACCCTCGTTGCATTGCTGAAATAGATACGGAGTCCTACCTTGACGGCTTATGCCGATACCATTAAGAGTCACCCCGCTTAAGGAAATGAAAGATTGCACTTCAAAGCGTCCTTCATTGCCTGTTTTTTGCTGTTTGAGGAACCCCTATTTGCTCCTATCCCAAATCCAGTTTTTATCCATTTCTTAACATTGCCCTGGAGGTTGCTCGCTATGTCCGTTCGTCTTTACGTCGGTAATTTACCCAAGGAATCCATTGAACGCCAAGCATTGCAAGAGGTTTTTGCTGAAGCCAATGCGGTTGTTTCTACGAAAGTGATTAAGGATCGCAAAACGGGGAAATGTCGTGGTTTTGCTTTTGTTACGGTTTCGACGGACGAGGCGGCCGATGAGTTTATCGAAAAGTATAACGGCCAGTCCTTTATGGATAGTCCTCTGAAAATTGAGAAGGCTTTACCCCGTGCGAAAGGGAAAGAAGAGGGAGATGAGTCGGAATTAGAAGGGGAAACGGAAGAGGTTTCCACCGCTACGGCTACGCCTAACCCCAATAAACCTAGCAAAAAGGCCAACAAGAAACGCAATAAAGGACAGGGGAATGTCACGGTTTCCGCCGGTCATACCGATGGATTCCAACCTGATCCTCGCTGGGCGGATAAACTGGCTCAACTGAAGGAAATGTTGGCGGCGGCTAACAATTAATAATGAATAATTAATGAATAATTACCGAATGATGACTGATTAATCTTTCCCGTTAGCGATCGCGACTCCAGGGATGAGCTTGTGGGGAGCCAAAAACTCCCGCCGAGTGATCGTGCTGTCTTACCGTGAGTAAGGGGCTAGTTTGAAACGGTTTTCATTGATTGATTGATTAACAATATTTAAATTATCGAGGTTTTAACAGATGACAGATACTTTAGATCCTGTGGTTCTAATGAAGCAGGAGGTCGGTCGTGCGGCGGCCAATCGGGTCAAGTCCCATTCCATTGTCGGTTTGGGAACGGGATCAACTACGGCCTATGCTCTCCAATTCATTGGCGATCGCCTGAAACGGGGAGAATTAACGAATGTGGTGGGCATTCCCACGTCTTTCCAGGCAGAAGTGCTGGCCCGGGAATATGGGATTCCTTTAACGACATTGGACGCAGTGGATCACATTGACATTGCCATTGACGGAGCCGATGAAGTTGATCCTCACAAAAACCTGATTAAGGGGGGCGGTGCGGCCCATACCCGTGAAAAACTGGTGGATGCCCTAGCCCAGGAATTTATCGTTGTGGTGGATGGGGGCAAATTGGTTGATAAACTTGGTTCCACCTTTTTGTTACCCGTTGAAGTGATTCCCATGGCCCGTACCCCGGTAATGGCGGCCCTCGAAAAATTGGGAGGCAAACCCACGTTACGGATGGGGGTCAAGAAAGCGGGGCCAGTGGTGACTGACCAGGGCAATCTCGTCATTGACGTAAAATTTGAGGCTATTGACAACCCTGGGGAATTAGAAAAAACGATTAATAATATTCCTGGGGTCTTAGAAAATGGTTTATTTGTCGGTGTGACTGATGTGGTCTTAGTCGGTGAGATTATTGACGGAAAACCCGTTGTCCGCGAGTTTTAGGCGGGAAATTCCACAATGGAATAAAACGTCAGATCTAGGGATAAGAATCGGGGTTAGAGGGAACCGTACAACGCTGGCCCTGATTTTTCCACTGGTCTCCAATCGCTTAATGTTAAGATAGATAAGCCCAAATCTTGTGATTCTCCTTTCTATCCCCCCGCTATGACTGCCACTGTTCTCGTTAAAAAAGAAAAATTAAGTAAACCCCCGCTAAAACTGCATTTCCTCGGCGATCGCGTTCTGCGACAACCAGCTAAACGAGTGGCCAAAGTGGATGATACAATCCGGCAACTGGCGACGGAAATGCTACAAACCATGTATAGCTCCAATGGGATTGGGTTAGCGGCTCCCCAGATCGGGGTTAACAAGCAGGTCATGGTCTTGGACTGTGAACCCGATCAAGAGGAAAGTCCGTCTTACGTTCTGATTAATCCCCAGATTGTGCGCGTTAGCAGTGAACTCTGTGTG
Organism: Merismopediaceae cyanobacterium; assembly: GCA_035286205.1. GTDB lineage: Bacteria > Cyanobacteriota > Cyanobacteriia > Cyanobacteriales > Microcystaceae > Woronichinia. The sequence continues at coordinate 3,372 of JAYKIP010000331.1, read as the reverse complement.
GTGGAAGAAGGCTGTTTAAGTATTCCCAATGTTTATCTGGATGTGACCCGTCCCAAGGCGATCGAAGTAACCTATAAAGACGAGTGGGGTCGTCCTCAAAAGTTAATGGCCGAGGGCTTATTAGCGCGGGTGATTCAACACGAAATGGATCATCTTAATGGGGTTATGTTTGTGGACCGGGTGGAAAATTCCTTGGCATTGGCAGAATCTTTGAAAAAACAAGGTTTTGCCATGCACACTGTTAAACCTATTCATTAATTTTCTCTTAACTTAAATATTATTCAGAGGATTATTTGTGACTCCTAAAAGTGGTGTGTTTTTGTTGCTATGTTGTATTACGGCGATCGCCGGGGTCGGTTCGGCTTTTGAATTGACCTCTGGTAATCCCGATTTAGGAAGTACGAATACAACAATTATTTTAATAGCCAGTATTCCGTTAACGGTTTTGTTATTTATTGCGGCGGTTAAAGACACTAAAGCTAATATGAAATAGGTATTAATTTTTTGAAAAATTTTTAAATGCCTGGGTTTTGGGCGCACGCAATACGCCCCTACAATGAACTTATTTAAGTGATTTTTTAAGTAACTCATTATCAATTATTCATTAATCAATTATCAATTATTCTCTCAATGTCTTCTCAACCCCATTCTAGTCTTGAAGAAATTCGTGCCGCCCGTCTGGAAAAAGTCGCTCAGTTTAAACAGTTGGGCTTAAATCCCTACGCCTATCAATGGCACTCGACCCATACCGCCGCCGAACTTCAAGAAAAATATGCGGATCTCGCCCCTGGGGAAGAAGTCGAAGTCAATGTGGCGATCGCGGGTCGGATTAATGCTCGTCGAATTATTGGTAAATTAGCCTTTTTTAATCTGCAAGACGAGACCGGAACCCTTCAATTATACCTAGAAAAAAAACGCATCACGGAGAATATGCCCCAGGAAGAAGGGGCGTTTAACCATCTCACCAAACTCACCGATACCGGAGACATTATCGGGGTCACAGGAACCATTAAACGGACAGAAAAAGGGGAACTTTCCGTTTATGTGCAAACCTATAGCCTATTAACTAAATCCTTATTACCCTTACCCGATAAATGGCATGGTTTAACCGACACAGAAAAACGTTATCGTCAGCGTTATGTGGACTTAATTGTTAATCCCGAAGTTCGCCAAACTTTCCGTCGTCGCGCTCAAATTACCGCCTCAATTCGTCGTTATTTAGATGACCGGGGTTTTATTGAAATTGAGACCCCCGTTTTGCAAGCCGAACCCGGAGGAGCCGAAGCTCGTCCTTTCATCACCCATCACAACACCTTATCCCAGGATTTTTATCTACGGATTGCCACCGAATTACATTTAAAACGTTTAGTCGTGGGGGGATTTGAAAAAGTTTTTGAATTGGGTCGTATTTTCCGCAACGAAGGGGTTTCTACGCGTCACAATCCTGAATTTACCTCCATTGAAGTCTATCAAGCCTATGCGGACTACTTCGATATGATGGACTTAACGGAAGCCCTGATCACCAATGCCGCCCAAAGTGTCTTAGGAACCTTAAAAATTACCTACCAACAACAGGAAATTGATTTAACTCCCCCCTGGAAACGACTGACCATGCACGAAGCAGTACAAGCTCAAACCGGCGTAGATTTTAGTCAATTTACAGATTTAACGGAAGCAAAACAGGCCGCGGAGAAAGCTGGGATTGGAGTTCCAGAAGATTGTGCTTCTATTGGCAAATTATTAAATGAAGCCTTTGAGCAAACCGTAGAAGAAACCTTAATTCAACCCACCTTTATTACCGATTTTCCGGTAGAAATTTCGCCGTTGGCTAAACCTCATCGCACAAAACCCGGCTTAGTCGAACGCTTTGAATTGTTTGTAGTTGGTCGAGAATTAGCCAATAGCTTTTCCGAGTTAACCGATCCCATTGATCAACGTCAACGGTTAGAAGAACAATCCGCTAAAAAAGACGCAGGGGATTTAGAAGCCCATGGCGTAGATGAGGATTTTCTGACTGCCTTAGAATACGGGATGCCCCCGACAGGTGGATTAGGCATTGGCATTGATCGCTTAGTGATGTTATTAACAGACTCTCCTAGTATTCGGGACGTAATTGCATTTCCGTTATTGAAAAGTCAAGCTATTACTCAAAAAGACGTTAATTCAGAAGGGGATAGTTAGAGTTATCCAATAGTTATTTTTACTTCAGCTCACTACGTCAAATAATTTGTTGATTTTCAGGTGATTAAAATGAATGAATTTGAATCTAAGCTACATCGTACTTGGGTACAACTTCTACTTGATAATGGGCATCCAGAATTGGCCGCAATAGCCCTAGAATCAGAAGTCTGTGTGTTATATGTACATGATGAGTGTTATGGCCGTTATCCAGAATCAATTGCAATCGGCCTTCCAACTTTTTCTTGGATTTACATTAATAATGATGAACGAAATCAAAGAATTATAGAAGGTGCAATGAGAACTATTATTCAATATAATATATTTTATGATGATGGTCGTCTTAGAGATGATATACCCTTAACATATCGAGTTAAATTAGTTGAAATAGAAGAAGGTTGGCAAAATATCGTTAAGAACTTAATTGCTAATTCCCAAAATCCTAATCAAGCTGTAATTACAGAGAAGGTATTTGTCAAGAAAGAAAAGAATACTCTCCTGTATAATGAAATGAAGTTTGCTTCCAAAACAGAAATTAGAATTGCTCAAGAGCTAGAGAATCGTAAAATTTTATTTTTTCCTTTACCCTTAGCTGTAAGAGCAGATACAGGAAATTTTTATAACGATCATCGTGAAGTAGATTTTCTAATTTGCCAAGATGGAACATGGGGAATACTGGAAGTTTCATTTCATCAAGATAGATATGAGAAAGATTCTGAAAAAGATTCTTGGTTTAAAAAATCAGGTATTCTCTGTATTCAACATTATACGGCTGAACGATGTTGGAACCATCCACAAGAAGTAGTTGATGAATTCTTATCAATTTTAGCTCAATATAAAAGATAGTAATAGGATTTTCAATTATTCAAATATTAAACAAGTTCTTCTTTTCTGATGACTATTGCCCATCAAAGACTAACCTTTACCGAATATCTTAATTATCAGGATCGTACCGATAATCACTATGAATTGGTCGAAAAAAAATGATTTCCATTTAGTTTAGAGACAGGAAAGAATAGTGTGATCGCTAAACAATTAGAACATTTTTTTGATGATGAAATTACCCACTTGAAACTGTCTTGGATCGCTCAACGGTTTTCTGTGGGACAGAGATCGCCCCTTCAGCCACCATCCCCATTTTAACGGCTAAATCCCATTACTCTTCCTAAAATCCCCATAAAAAAGAGGGACTGG
>JAYKIP010000330.1:0-5331 GCA_035286205.1 Merismopediaceae cyanobacterium | reverse complement strand
GATACCCCAGTAAGGCAAAACTTCCCGCACTGGCAAAGGTTAAAATCCGTTTTTTCCCCGGCAAACAACAATAGGCCATCCCCGGAAAACAATTCACTAACCGAGAAAGCTGTGCAAATTCCGCTATCCACTCAGAAGAATCAAGTTGGTGATGTTTCAATGCGTTAGACATTCTCTGATAACAACCCTAGGGCATGAATATCGGTTAATGGCCTCAGGATTGGCTGATTAGACCGATGAGGTGGGCATCAAAATTAAGAGGTTCATGGTCGCCCATCCTAACGCGATCGCCTGGAGCAAATCTGTAGCTAATGTTGCCAATAGCAGAATTTAATACATAAATTTGTTTTAAGCTACTAAACCAGCATGGATTTAACTCTTGGCAAGAAACTTTATATTTATTTTCAATACGGTTAATGCTAAACCAACAATGAAACCCATTAAACAAGCCTAACAGGGTATTGATTAAAAATAGAATCAACGGTCATGATAGGAAGATTTTCTGCTAGAGACTGGGCAATCAGGATACGGTCAAAAGGATCTCGATGATGAAACGGTAGAGAAGCATTTATTCTAAGATGCTCCAGCTCGATATTCAGCAAAATAATACTACTTTCTTGGACTTCCTTCTCCACAAAATCGTCATAGGACGGTTCTAATTTTAACTTTCCCAAGTTATACTTAATAGACATCTCCCAAAGGCTGGCGACACTCAAATAACGAAGATTATGTTCATTTTCAATCATATCCTTCCGTTGATCACTCAATCTCGGATCATCGTTAATAAACCAAAGAAAGACATGGGTATCTAGCAAAAAATTCATTCCATGTATTCCCTAAAATCTTCAAGCGGTTGATCAAAATCATCACTTGTCCATACTTTTCCTTTTGCACTTCCTCGTTTTAAGGGACGTTTTATGGGAGAAATTCTAGCGATAGGGTTGTCGTTTTGAGTAATAACCACTTCTTCGCCTTGAATCGCTAAATCAAGGAGTTTTAAGAGATGAGACTTGGCTTCGCTGATGTCGAGTTTTGTCATGGCAACATATTAACGAAAATAATGTGTTTAAGAGCTATTAATATTTCGATCTAAAAGATATGCCCCGTTAAAACTCTGCACTTAAGGGAGTTCGCGGAAAAGGAATCACATCCCGAATATTGGCCATCCCTGTCATAAATTGCACCACTCTTTCAAACCCTAACCCAAAACCTGCGTGGGGAACGGAACCATACCGCCGTAAGTCCAAATACCACCACAATTCTTCGGGGTTCATGCCCTGGGTCGCCATGCGTTGTAATAAAATATCTAATCGTTCTTCCCGTTGGGAACCGCCAATAATTTCACCAATTTTGGGGGCTAAAATATCCATCGCGGCGACGGTTTTACTATCCTCATTTAAACGCATATAAAAGGCTTTAATTTGGGCGGGATAATCGGTAACAATCATGGGCCGTTTAAAGACTTCTTCAGCTAAATATCGTTCGTGTTCGGACTGTAAATCCACTCCCCAGGCAACGGGATATTCAAAGGAACGGTCTGCTTTTTCTAAGAGGGCGATCGCCTCGGTATAGGTAATGCGAACAAACTCATTGTTAATAATATTTTCGGCGGTGGCTAACACGGTATTATCAATGCGGTCATTAAAAAACTGCATATCTTCGGGACAGGATGCTAATACCGATTGAAAAATAAATTTGAGAAATTCTTCGGCTAAATTTTGATCCCCTTCCAAATCACAAAAAGCCATTTCCGGCTCCACCATCCAAAATTCCGCTAAATGGCGGGAAGTATTAGAATTTTCGGCGCGAAAAGTTGGCCCAAAGGTGTAAACATTTTGAAAAGCCAAAGCCATCACTTCAGCTTCTAACTGACCACTCACGGTTAAATAGGCCTGTTTACCAAAAAAATCCTGCTCAAAATCAACGGTTTTATCCGCTTTTAAGGGTAATTGATTCAGATTTAAATTACTAACCGTAAATAATTCCCCCGCCCCCTCACAATCACTGGCGGTAATAATCGGCGTATGCACCCATAAAAAGTCCCGTTCCTGAAAAAATTGGTGAATGGCCCGCGCACAGGCATTTCTCACCCGCATCACCGCTCCCAACGTATTCGTCCGCGATCGCAGATGGCCAATGGTGCGTAAAAACTCAAAACTATGGCGTTTTTTCTGGAGGGGATAAGTCGCCGGATCCGCTTCTCCCAACACCATCAGACGATCGGCCCGTAGTTCCACCCGTTGATTTTTACCGGGGGAAGCCACCAAGACCCCCGATACTTGCAGGGAGGCTCCAGTATTCAGACGGGCTAACTGAGTTTGATAGTCCGGTAAAGAAGGCTCCAGAACCACCTGCAAATTGGCCAGGGATGACCCATCATTGACTTCCACAAAGCTAAAGTCCTTGAGTTCGCGTTTGGTGCGTACCCAGCCTTGGACTGTCACCCTTTCATCGGCTTGGCCGTGGCGGAGAAGATCAACAATGCGTCGTTGAGTCATAGGAAAGTTGCTAAAAATCTAAGGCTTATTTTAACGCTGAGGGGGAATTGATGCGAAAAATAACTGTAAAAACGTGGCTCGTTCGGGTTGCAACAGTTTATCAAAGGGCGGATTATAAACGGGTGATGGTAAAAGATCGGCAAACCAAGTGACCATCGGTAAATTTTCCACCACTAAAAAGAAATCCTGGGGATTTGGCCCGTCAATGTGGCGATTGTTGACTCCAAATCCTAAGCGTTCCCGCCGGTATTGTAAGACGGGAAAAAACTCAGTTAACCATTGTCTAAAATTCTGAGCTTTTGCCATGGAAAATAAAATTTGTTTTTCTAATTCTGGGGGTAAGGGGCTTTGGGTGGCTTGTATCCAAGCCTGTTGCATCAAGGTCTGACGTTGAGCGGGATTTTCCCAGGCAGTTAGGATCAGTTGGGGCAGTCCCGGTAAGTTCTTTACATTAGCCGGTTGTCCCTGGGCGATCGCCAAAAGAGCTTGGCTAGTGGGAGTTCCATAGGTCATAATATCGGATTGTGCCTGGGAAAAATTGCCTTGCCACCAATAGAGTCCCCCGCGAATTTGATGTAATAAAGTAATCAGTTCCGGGTTTTGCGATGAAGAACTTTCGGCAGTTTTTAAAAACTGATTTAACTGCTTTTCTACCTGGGCTAAAATTTGCGGGTAAAGGGGTTTGAGGAAGGGGCCACGCCAAAAGGGACTGGTCATAAACAGGGGATCACGTAAACATTCCCAGGCAAAGGCTTGGATCGCTAAATCTGTTTTTTGTTGAGCTAATAAACTAATTCCTAAGCCATAAAATACGCCTCGTTTGGCTGGCACTAAATTCAATGCCTGGGCAAAATTGGCTGTTGCTTGGGGGGGAGTATTGCCTATCTGTAACCATGCCGTATTGTTATAGGCAAATTCCTGGTAGGGGGAAACTTGTATCCCTTTTTCAAACCAGGCGATCGCCGCTTGGGTTAATTGAGCTTGATCGGTTTGATTGGGAGCTTGTAACACCAGATTCCCTAAATTCCAACCTAACTGAAAAGGATAATAGGCTTCCCAGGGCACTAATTGATTAGCCTCGGTCAATTTCTGCACAAAAATAGGAAACTTTTTCGCCGCTAACGCATTAAATCCTTGACTGGATAGGAGCCAAGCCCGTTGAATGGGAAATAACCAAATGCCCATCACCAAAATACAAGCCAGTCCTCCAGAGGTAAGCGGTAAGGCTAATTTCGGCAAGGCCAGAACCGGGGGAAAGTTAGGACGATTTTCACCACAAAAATTGATCAAAATAACCCCGTAAATTACCAGTAAACCACTAATACATAGATTATCTAATTGATAGTCCGTTAAACTCATCACGCCATAGGTGAATAAGGCTCCCGCTAGTCCCCAAATTTCAATAAAATTCTCTGATTGGCTCGGATTAACTGTTAACCATTGTCGCAAAGTGTAAATTAACGCGCCCATTGCTCCCAATAGGAAGAGAATGCCCCAGAGGCCCATCTCTGCAAATAGTTGAGCCGGGGTACTATGGAGTTGAAAAATAAACTCTGATTCTCGTCCCGCCCAAAAAGGTCGAAATTTTTGATAGAGCAGAGGAACATTTCCTAAGCCAATGCCGGTTAACGGTTGACTACTGCCCATCTGCCAACCGACGACATGATTAATCCAACGATAGGCGGCTTCTCCGGCACTTTGACCTTGGAAAAAATTCCCAATTCCTGCTTTAAACCGGTCATTAGTGCTGATAATAATTCCCACAAAGGTCAGTAAACCTAGCGCGATTAACCCTAAGTTACGTTTGGGAATTTTTCCTTGAAGTCCTAGACCCCCTAATACCCAAAAGAGAAATAAGACAAAGGCTAACCAAGCTCCCCGTGAACTGGTACTATAAAGATCAAGAATGCCGAATCCTAGGCTCACTAACCAAAAAATGCGCGGTTTTCCCTGACTTTTTAAAGCTAAAATCCCCAACAACGGTAAGGCTAAAACGAGGTAACCTCCCACATAATTTTGATGGCCGATGGGGGCCCAGTTGCGTAATTCCAGGGTATTAAAGCTAAAACTTAAATTCACCCCTAACCGTTGAAATTCCCCCAGTTGAGAAAAATAGGGAATCACCGTTTGGGTTAACCAAAATAATAAACTAATAATAATAAAAGCCAGAATTAAATAGCCCTGTTTAACGAATAAATTCCAGCGACGGGCTTGTTTTTCGGCAGGGGTTTCGGGACTGTTTAACCAGTTATGGAGGGCATACCCCCCAGCGATGACCCCCAGGGCCGCCCAACCATACCAATGGGCCTGGGGTTTAAAGACGGCTCCCAGATTACTTGCCAAAAGCCCCAGAATCCCTATCATGGCGATCGCCTCCCCCGCTTTACCGAATAAACGCAATTGTTTACCGAGGCCAATCTGCCATAACAGCCAAAATAACGGCGTGAGCAGGGCCACCTGCCAAATAAACACAAAGGGCCAGGAGACGACTAAACTACTGCTATTGGGCAATAGGGTCAAAAGTCCATAAAAAAAGGCAGTTAAGCCCGCCAGTAACCGTCCCTGGGTAATGAAGGGATCAAGGGGAGTCGAGGCAGAACGGGGAGGAGTCATAGGACGGACAAAGGAAAAATGCCGGCAAGGAATCAGGACGGAGGAAAAGGCTCAAGGATTCTCCGGCGGAAAGGGGCGGGAATCGGTCAGGGCGATCGCCCTAAGGCCCTATATTAGGTTACAATGGAGAACTGTCAATCTTTTACTTAACGTTATTCTGTCAATTTGCGGGAGGAATCATTGGAGAACAAATTCATTCTCAAAGTTCTTTGGTTAGATC